>CAYZNA010000022.1:0-20102 GCA_964478665.1 uncultured Anaerolineales bacterium | reverse complement strand
CGATTCAGCGATTCAGCGATTCAGCGATTCAGCGATTCAGCGATTCAGCGATTCCTCAGCGCCCGCCTCCCGGCGTACACGGCCGCGTCTGCCAGTTCGGCCTCGATGCGCAGCAGTTGGTTGTACTTCGCCACGCGGTCGCTGCGGGCCGGGGCGCCGGTTTTGATCTGGCCCATGTTGAGCGCCACGGCGAGGTCGGCGATGGTGTCGTCCTCGGTCTCGCCGGAGCGGTGGCTGGTGACCGCGCTCCAGCCGGCGCGCTGGCAGGTCTGCACGGCCTCGATAGTCTCGGTGAGAGTGCCAATCTGGTTGAGTTTGACCAGCAGCGCGTTGCAGGCCTTCAGCTCGATGGCGCGGCGCACGCGGGCCGGGTTGGTCACCAGCAGGTCGTCGCCCACCAGTTGCACTTTGCTGCCGAGCGCGGCGGTCAGCGCCCGCCAGCCCTCCCAGTCGTCCTGCGCCAGCCCGTCTTCGATAGAAACGATGGGATACTTCGCCACCCAATCGGCGTAGAACGCTACGAGGTCGCCGCTGGAGAGGCGGCGGCCCTCTTTGCGCAGGTTGTAATCGCGGCGCTCGTCGTCCCACCACTCGCTGGCGGCGGCGTCAATCGCCAGCCCCACCTGCTCTCCCGGTTTGTAGCCGGCGGCCTGCACGGCCTCGAGAATCAATTCAATGGCCTCCGCGTTGGCTTTGAGCGCCGGGGCAAAGCCGCCCTCGTCGCCCACCAGCACGGTGTAACCCCTGCCCTTCAGCACCTTCTTCAGCGACTGGTAGATCTCGCTGCCCCAGCGCAGGCCCTCGGCGAAGGTGGGCGCGCCGACCGGCATGACCATGAACTCCTGCGCGTCGGTGGATTGCCAGGCGGTGTGCTCACCGCCGTTGAGGATGTTGAGCATCGGCACCGGCAGCAGATGGGCGTGCACCCCGCCGAGGTAGCGATACAGCGGCAAATCCAGCGCGCTGGCGGCGGCCTTCGCCACCGCCAGACTGACCCCGAGGATGGCATTGGCACCCAGGCGGCTTTTGTTGGGGGTGCCGTCCAGATCTATCAGGTCGGCGTCAATGGCGCGCTGCTCGGTGGCGTCGTAGCCCAGCAGCATCTCGGCGATCTCGTCGTTCACGTTTTGCACGGCCTTGAGCACGCCTTTGCCGCCGTAACGCGACTTGTCGCCGTCGCGCAGTTCCAGCGCCTCGTGCACGCCGGTGGACGCGCCGGAGGGGACCGCCGCCCTCCCCCACGCCCCGCCGGCCAGCGAGACTTCGACTTCCACGGTCGGGTTGCCGCGCGAATCCAGTATCTCGCGAGCAAGGATTTCTTCGATGATGGTGTCCATTGGGTTGCTCCTGTTGTGTGGGGACGGAGATTGGAGATTGGGGATTGGGGATTGGGGATTGGGGATTGCGCAATCTCTAATCCCTGATCTCTAATCTCTAATCTCCAATCCCTGATCTCCCTCGATGTAGGCCGCTAGAAACGCCCCCGGGTCCAGCCAGCCGTCGGGGAAACGGAGCGCGCCGCCGGGGCGGATGCGGGCGCGGATGGCGTCGCCGGCCCCGGGCGCGGCCCACCAGCGCGGCCCGAAGGTAGCCCGCAGCTCTTTCAGCCAGTGGGCGCAGCGCAGGTAGGCCAGCACGTATCCGGCCGGGTAAATGCTCACCTCGCGGGCGAAGCCCTCCCAGCAGGCGAAGCCGGTCGGGAAGCGGAGAGTGCTGAAGGCGAGGAGATGCTCCCCCACGCGGGATTGGTAGGCCTCCCACGGCAGGACCTCTTCCCATGCCTCCAATGCTCCCAGCGCGGTAGCGCTGCTAGTTGTTCCCACCCAGACAGCCTTGTAGCGGCCAAATTCTGCCAGTTGCGCGGCCACGTCCGCGGCCAACCCCAGTCGTTCGGTCAAGAAAAGCGGGTCGTCGAGGAGCAGCTCGAACAGGGTGGAGTAGGTTTCGTGCAGGCCGGAGGTGATCCAGTGGCGGCCGGCGGGCGGCAGGGAGGGATCAATCCCGGAGAAGTGCACGGCGTGGCCCAGCTCGTGGAAGAGCATGTCCAGCAGGTGGTGGGCCGAGGCGATCTTGACCGAGACGCGCACGTCGCCCGGGACCTGGATGGGGTAGCAGAAGGCGCCGGCGTATTTGCCGGGCCGGTCCGTGAGGTCGAGCGGGATGGCGGCGAGGTCAAAGCCGAGGTCGCGGAAGGCGCGCCGGGCCGCGGGCAACGCCGCAATCCCGGCCAGCGGCGCGCTGAGCGGCTGGTACATGAGGTTGTTGCTCATGGCGTGCAGCTCAGCCGGGCCGGGAGGGCGGTCGAAGATGCGCTCGCCGAGTTGGCCGAAGCGCCGCTGGAATGGGGCGCGGCAGGCGGCGCCGGCGGCGTGGAGCGTGGCGCGCAGGGCCTGGGTGGAGAGGCCCTCGCGCCGGGCGTACAGCTCCGCGCGGGTCTGGCCGAGGCGGGCGAAGCTCTCCCGGTCGAGGGCGTGGGCCTCCTCCAGCAGCGGGCGAAGGCCCAGGGCGCACCCGGCCAACCCCTCGAAGGCGCGCTGCAGGGGTGCGGCGGCCGGGGTCTGGCGGGCGAAGGCCTTCCAGTTGCGCCACGAGAGCGGCGCGCCGTCCACGGAAAACTCGGGCAGCAGGAGGGTCTGGTCGAGGGCCTCGGTGAGGCGGCGCTGCAGCGGCCACTGGCGGGCGTCGGCCCAGGCCAGCAGGGCGTGGCCGGCGGCCGGCGGGCCGGGGTCGCTCTCCAGAATCTGCCCGGCTGCCCGCGCCAGTTCAGCAGCGCGCCGGGCCGCCCCGGCCTCGTCGAACGGCAAGCCGACGCTCTCCAGCCAGCCGGCGAGGTTGAGGGCGGTCTGGTGCGCTTCGAGGTCTGCTTCGAGGTCATGAAGGCTCATGGCCGGGGATTATACTCGATGGTGGGGGAAGAACACGGATGCGCGGGAGGGAGTTGTTCGTTCTGCTTGACAACCCCACCCCACCCGTGGTAAAGTCGCGCCCATTCGGGAACCCGACCATGCCATCGCTGCGCACCGCCACTACCACCACTACCATGACGACAATCGCGCGCCGGTTGCCGTCGCTTTTGCGTAGTCGGGTGTAGCACGGGGCAATACCCACACCACGGACGCGGAGCCAGCGGCTCCGCGTTTTTGTTTTCTGCGCTCGCCCGCCCCCCCTCTCTCGAAATCGGGGGAGGGGCCGGGAGTGGGGGCCAGGGACGCGAGCAGGCACAAGGAGGCCTTATGAAACCACTCATCATGAAATTCGGCGGCACCTCGGTGGGCAACCCGCAGGCCATCCGCCGCAGCGCCGAGATTGTGCGCGCAGTTTGCGAAGGGCGGGTAGGCGAGGGCAATGCCCTCGCCTACCCGCCCGCCTACCCGTCCGCCTACCCGCCCCCATCCCTGCCCCCCTGCGTGGTGGTCTCTGCCATGCGCGGCGTGACCGACCTGCTGCTGGAGAGCGCCGCGGCCGCCGCAAACGGAGACACCCACGCCGTGGACGAGGCGCTGGAAAAGCTGGCCGGTCAGCACTACGCCGCGCTGGCCGAGCTGGCGCCCTCCGGCGAGGGGCGGCAGGCGGTCGGGGCCAGGCTGGCAGAGTTCGAGGCGCTGGGCCGGGCCATCGGCGTGCTGGGCGAGGCCTCCCCGCGCGCCCTCGACGCGGTGGCCGCGCTCGGCGAGCGCCTGAACGCGCCGGTGGTAGCGGCCGCCTTCAACGCCCTCGGCCTGCCGGCGCGGGCGGTGGACGCCGCCGAACTGATCGTCACCGACGCCGTCTTCGGCGCCGCCTCCCCGGACATGGCCGCCACCCGCGAGCGCGCCGTGGCCGTCCTCGGGCCGCCCCTGGCGCCGGGCGTGATCCCGGTAGTGACCGGTTTCATCGGCGCCACGCCGCAGGGGCAAGTGACCACGCTCGGGCGCGGCGGCAGCGACTTCAGCGCCGCCATCCTCGGCGTGGCGCTGGAGGCCGCCGAAGTGTGGATCTACACCGACGTGGACGGGGTGATGTCCGCCGATCCGCGCGTGGTGCCCGAGGCCCGCACGCTGCCGGCCGTCACCTTCCGCGAGATTTCTGAGCTGGCGTACTACGGCGCAAAGGTGCTGCACCCCCGCACCATCCGCCCGGTCGTGGAGCGCGGCATCGCCCTGCGAGTCAAAAACACCTTCAACCCCGGCGGCCCCGGCACGCTGATCGCCCCCGACAACGGCGCCAGCCCCGGCGCCATCAGAGCAGTCACCGCCATCCGGGCGCAGAAGCTGATTGCCATCGAGGGGACCGGGATGCTGGGCGTGCCCGGCGTGGCGGCGCGGGCCTTCGCCGCGGTGGCCCGCACCCGCGCCAGCGTGGTGATGATCTCGCAGGCCTCCTCCGAGCAGAGCATCTGTTTCGCCATCCCTGCGGCGCAGGCCGGGGGCGCGGCCGCCGCCCTGCAGGAGGAGTTCCGCCGCGAGCTGGAGCGGCGCGACATTGACAGCATCCGCCAGTCGGAAGAGATCGTGATCGTCACCGCGGTCGGCGCGGGGATGCGTTCCACGCCCGGGGTGGCGGGGCGCATCTTCGGCGCGCTGGGCGAGGCCGGGATCAACGTGATCGCCATCGCCCAGGGCTCCTCCGAGTGCAGCATCAGCCTCGCCGTGGCCGCCCCCGACGCCGACCGCGCCGTCCGCGCCATTCACGCCCGGATGGATAAGTGGTAAACGGTAAGTGGTAAGTGCCAATCTCCAATCTCCAATCTCCAATCTCCAATCTCCAATCTCCCGCGAAGCGTCCAATCCCCCCAGGAGCCACCATCATGCCAAAAATCAAAGTAGCCATCCTCGGCGCCACCGGCGCGGTGGGCCAGCGATTTGTGCAGTTGCTGGAGGGCCACCCGTGGTTCAAAGTGACCGCGCTCACCGGTTCGGACCGCACCGCGGGCGGGACCTACGGGGAGGGTTGCCGCTGGGTGCTGCCGGTCCCCATGCCGGACTACGCCCGCGAGATGCCCGTGGTCCCCACCGCGCCGGGGCTGGAGGCGCAGATCGTGTTTTCTACCCTGCCCGCCGACCTCGCCCGCGAAGCGGAGCCGGCCTTCGCCGCCGCCGGGCACGGGGTGTGCTCCAACGCCTCTGCCCACCGCATGGCCCCGGACGTGCCGCTGCTCATCCCGGAAGTCAACCCCGAGCACAGCGCGCTGATCGCGGTCCAGCGACGGGAGCGCGGCTGGTCGGGGTTCATTGCCACCAACCCCAACTGCACCACCGTGACCTTTACCGTGCCGCTCAAAGCCCTCGACGCCGCCTTCGGCCTGAAGCGGGCGCTGATCGTCTCCATGCAGGCCCTGTCCGGCGCGGGCTATCCCGGCGTGGCCTCGCTGGACGCACTCGACAACGTCATCCCCTACATCGGCGGCGAGGAGGCCAAAATGGAAAGCGAGCCGCTCAAACTGCTCGGGCGGCTGGATGCGAGCGGGAGCGTGACCCCGCACCCGGCCCGCCTGAGCGCGCACGCCAACCGGGTGGCAGTCAGCGACGGGCACACCGTGTGCGTCTCAGCCGAATTCGAACAGGACCCCGCCGTGGAGGCCGCTCAGGCCGCCCTGGCCGATTTCCTGCCCCCGGACGTGGTCCGCCACCTGCCCTCCGCCCCGGCCCGGACCCTTGACCTGCGCCCCGAACCCGACCGGCCCCAACCCCGCCGCGACCGCGACGCCGGCCGCGGCCTGACCACCTCAGTCGGCCGCGTGCGCCCGGACCCGCTCTTCGGCCTCAAGTTCGTCTGCCTGTCGCACAACACCATCCGCGGCGCGGCCGGCGGCTCGGTGCTCAACGCCGAGTTGCTGGTGGCGCAGGCGTGGGTGAAAGGGTAAAATAGGCCCACGGAGGCTTGATTGACATGGACGCAACTATCGAGAGTCTGCCCCAGACCGGCCATCTCCAGATCAGCGTCAACGTATCGGCTGACATGAACTTCACCGCATACGCTGCCCGCAAGCGTGTCACGCGCTATGCGGCCGATGAAATCAGCATGTTCATGAGAGGGGGCCAGCCCACACTGGTTGTCTCGGATTGCCTGTACTGGCGTGTGCCGATCCTGCTCAGCTTGCCGGACCGCGGACCTCTGGGTGAGGTGGGCGCGCTGGATGTTGATGTGCAGACCGGCCAATTGCGCGTGAGTTCCTCTCTGGTCACGGAGATCCGGCGTCGTGCCGAGTATCTGGTTGCCCGTCCCGCACCAGCGGCAAGGTGAAGCTGCCGCCTGCCTGGCTGCCTGTTCGGCCATGGTGCTGGCATACCTGGATGTGCCAGTTCCGTTCGAGGGGTTGCTGGCGGCCCTTAATATCGGCCCTTATGGGGCGCCTCGACGCAATATCGTCGCGCTGAGTCGCTTCGGCGTCAGTGTTGCTTACCGAGAGGGGACGCTGGAGTTCCTGAACGAGTCACTCGAGGCAGCGCTACCGGTGATTGCCTTTGTCCACACGGGGGAACTGGGCTATTGGGCCGGTCGCCTGCCGTCCGATCATGCAGTTGTAGTTGTCGGTCTCGAGGGAGATCGCGTGTTGCTCAACGATCCGGAGTTCGAGCACGCTCCGCAGGCGGCGTCGCTGGATGAATTTGAGTTGGCCTGGCAGGCCTCCGACTATGCGTGTGCGGTCATCAGCTTGCCCTGAGTGGTAAGTAGCACGACAGACAGCGGCCCCAATCACACATTGAGCGCAAGAATCTGATAGACAGCCGCCGCACTTTGCCTTATCATGACCGCTGCATGGGACGCCCCATACGGCGGTCGTTGCTTTCAGGAGAGCAGACTGAAAGTAATCTCGTGCTTGCACACAGGACATCGAGAGAGCGTTGACAGTCTCATAGAAATGGGTGACAATGTGAGCGTAAGACGTCTGCCCGGAGGTTATCTTAATGCCGCATCAGCCACCGCTGCCAACTTCCACACAGAGCGAATTGCCTCGCGCCGAGACATCTCCTGCGCCCCCACAGATCGGATTCCCTCAGGGGGAGATCGCCCCGGCGCGCGAAAGCATTGAGCGGGAAGGTAAGCAACTCCCCGTATTCACTGCCGGCAAGCAAGCACGCCTGCCGAAACGCTCGTCATCCGGCCCCAGGATACGCGGGACCCTGGATGATGTGTTTCGCATAGTTGCGTCTCGGTTCCCTGCTCGCGTGGAGGTAAGGGAGGACGTTCTGGGTGGAGCGCCGGTAATCGCGGGAACACGGATGTCCCTGAGTGGAATACTTGTCATGTTGTCGGAGACCGGCTCAGTCCACGGCGTGCTGAGACGCTATCCTCACCTCACCCACCAGGAGGTCGAGACGGCTCTGGCCTACGCCGCGGAACTGCTTGATTTTGAGGCTTGATGCGTGCCCGCGAGGTACCGCTTTCTCTGCGACGAGGATTATCAGGATATTGAGCTCAGGCGGCAGTTGCTCGAGCTCCCGGTTACGGAGTCGGTGGTGTTCCTGCAGGATGTTCTGGCCCGAGGGAGCACGGACGAGACAATTGTTCAGTATGCTGCCGAGCACGGCTATGTGGTGATCACGAAGAACCGCAGGCACTTCAAGTCGCCGAGTGGCCCTGCCTATCGCCTCGCCAGAACCGGAGTGATTGCTGCCTCTCCCTGGGCGCGACCGCAGCATATCGTTCGCTTCTTGCAAGGCCCGGACAGCGAATCTTGTGTGGCGAATATTGTTCGCATCACGCCGCAAGGCTATTCGGTGGTTTTCTTCGACGGCAGGATGATTGCGGAGGCCCGATTTGAGAGGCAGTGACCGGTTTTGAGCGCAAGAATCTGATAGACCGCACGGCAAAAATGGAGGTTCAGGCATGAACATCGGCTACAGTCTCGTGGATTCGCCGCTCGGGCGGCTGCTGGTCGCCGCCAGCGAGAAGGGGGTGTGTTTCGTCGGGCTGGGCGAGAGCGACGGGCGTCTGGAGGCCGAGCTGGCCCGCGACTACCCCGCCGCCACACTGCACCGCGACGAGGCCGGCCTGGGCCTGTGGGCAGAAGCCATCGTCAGGCATCTGGAGGGCCGGGGGCCGCACCCCGACCTGCCGCTCGACGTGCAGGGCACCGCCTTCCAGTGGCAGGTGTGGCACGCCCTGCGCCAGATCCCCCCCGGCCAGACTCGCACCTATGGTGAGATCGCCGCCGGGATCGAGAAGCCCGGGGCAGCGCGGGCGGTGGCCCGGGCCTGCGCCTCCAATCCCGTCGCCGTGGTCATCCCCTGCCACCGGGTGGTCGGCGCGGACGGGACGCTGACCGGCTACCGCTGGGGCCTGGAGCGCAAGCGGGCGCTGCTGGATAACGAGGCGGCAGAACTCGCGACCTGCTGATGAACGATTTGCTGCCGGTGGAAATCAGTCGCCGGGAATAGTCCTCCGATCCGCTCCCTGGCGCAAGAGTGGTGTAGAATACAGTCACAGGGAGCGACTTGCATGAATCAGACCATCGAAAGCCGGCCCGCGGGCCGCAGCGCGCTTTCAAGGGAAATCATCCAGGCACGAATTCGCAGCGGCGTGCTGGCAGTGCGCGAGGATGTCGTCGGGATTATCATCTTCGGCTCCGTCGCTCGAGAGGGCGCCGGGCGTGATGTGGACGTGCTGGTCGTGCTGTCAGAGCCGCTTCTCTCGCGCGCCGCCTGGCGCGTGGCCGTCATCCAGTTAGCGCAGGCGATTGACCTGCCGGCAGTGGACGTGCTTCCTCTTCCTCTGGCCGCGTTGCGGGCGAATCTCAGTGCGCACCGTCCGCTCTACATGGATGTCGCCTTCGATGGCGTGGTCATCCTCGACCGTGGCCACCTCGCTGACCTGCTCGCCGAAGCTCGACGCGAAATCACCGCTGCCGGCATCCGGCGCACGGAGACTGGGTGGCGGTACCCGGTCAGGTATCGCCGGGTTTCCCTGCTGTCCCCTGAGTCAAACTCCACGCGCGCCGGCCGCTGGCTGGTGGACGCAGAGCGCGATCTGCAGGTGGCCGAGCAACTGCGCACTGCCGGCTTCTTTGACCGCAGCGCCTATCACTCGCAGCAGTCTATTGAACGGTCAGTGAAGGCCGTGTTGATCTGTTTCGGCAGGTTTGAACGAACCCACTGGGTCGGCAAGAAGCTTCAGGAGGCGCTGGCCGGCCAGGAAGTGCAGCAATGGCGCGAGGAGCTGACGAGGCTGGCTGAGCTTTCACTGCACCACGAGCCAGATGCCATAGCAGCTCGCTACATAGACGACGAGGACGAGGAGCTCGGCCTCCCGTGGAAGCGCTATCGAGAACCCGAAGCGGTGGCAGCTATCACCAGCGCCCGGGCTGCCCTGGAAATTGCCGGCGACTTTGTGGCGTGGTGGTTTGTGGAAAGCGAGGCGCTGGACCGCGTGGAGGGTGAGTAGCCGGCTTGTGCAATCTGCCCACAAAACTCCCCGCCATCTTCTGGCACTTTGCCCGTAGCCCCGGCCCGCGAACTCCCCTACAATCACGCTCAATATGGCTACGCTGTACCTCGCGCTCCTTGCCCTCCTTGTTATTGTGCTCCTTATTCAGGAGCCTTCAGCGGTTGGGATGGCAGCGGTCCGCGTACAGTAACGCGCAAGTACCGCAAAGATGACAGTGAGCCGCCCGACCGCCGGGCGGCTCTTCTGGTTTAAAGGGGGAGCCATGACTTCTCAACCAGAGCAAGGAGAAAGATCATGTTCCAGCCTACCTTTCCCACCGAGCCGCACACCGAGGCAGTGACCGAACTCGCCGAGCGGCCGGCCACGCCCACGGTATCGTGGCAACCGCTGCCATCCGACCGGACAATGACGTTCTGCGCAGCCGAAGACGAACAAACCGACAACACCTGGCTGGCCGAAGCCCTGTGGGAGTGTTACAACAACTGACCTATGCGAAGCGATCAAATCAAACGCGGATTCGAGCGGGCGCCGCACCGCGCGCTGCTCAAGGCCACCGGCGTCAGCGACGCCGACATGGACAAGCCCTTCGTGGCCGTGGTCAACTCCTACGTTGACGTGGTGCCGGGTCACGTCCACTTGCAGGATTTTGGCCGCCGCGTCAAGCAGGCCGTTCGCGCTGCCGGCATGGTGCCCTTCGAGTTCAACACCATCGGGGTGGACGACGGCATTGCCATGGGCCACCTCGGCATGAAGTTCTCGCTGCCCTCGCGCGAGCTGATCGCCGACTGTGTGGAAACCATGATCGAAGCCCACCGCTTCGATGGCATGATCTGAATTCCCAACTGTGACAAGATTGTGCCCGGCATGATGATGGCCGCCCTGCGGGTGAACATCCCGGCCATCTTCGTCTCCGGCGGCCCGATGGCCGCCGGTCGCACCCCGGACGGGGAGGTGGTGGACCTGATCTCGGTTTTTGAGGGCGTGGGGGCCTACAAAGCTGGCAAAATAGACGCCGCCCGGCTCAAGCTGCTGGAGGACTTCGGCTGTCCCTCGTGCGGCTCGTGCTCCGGCATGTTCACCGCCAACTCAATGAACTGCCTCATGGAGGCCCTCGGGCTGGCCCTGCCCTACAACGGCTCGGCGCTGGCACTCTCGCCGGAGCGAGAGGCCCTCGCCGAGCGGGCCGGCGGCCTGCTGGCCGAGCTGATTACGCAGAACATCACCCCGCGCCAGATCGTCACCGTAGAGGCGCTGGACGACGCCTTTGCCCTGGACATGGCCATGGGCGGCTCCACCAACACCGTGCTGCACGGCCTGGCGCTGGCCCACGAGGCCGGGCTGGACTACTCCCTGGGCCGGCTGAACACCATCGCCGACCGCGTGCCGCACCTGTGCAAAGTCAGCCCGGCCGGCCGCTGGCACATGGAGGACGTGCACCGCGCCGGCGGCATTCCCGCCATCCTGCGGGAGGTGGCCCGCGACCCGGGGGCCTTGCACCTGGACCGGGTGACGGTCACCACCCGCCCGCTGCGCGAGGCAGTGGCCGCCGCCAGGGTGCAGGACCAGGAGGTCATCCGCCCGCGCGAGCGTCCCCACTCCCCGACCGGCGGGCTGGCGGTTCTGTTCGGCAACCTTGCCCCCGACGGGGCCGTGGTCAAGACCGGCGGCGTCAGCCCGGCCATGCGCCGCCACGCCGGCCCGGCCCGCATCTACGAGGGCCACGACGCGGCCATGGCCGGCATCCTGAACGGGGAAGTCCGGCCGGGCGAAGTGGTCGTGATCCGCTACGAGGGGCCGGCCGGAGGGCCGGGGATGCAGGAAATGCTCAGTCCCACCAGCGCCATCATGGGCATGGGCCTGGGCGAGCAAGTGGCGCTGATCACCGACGGGCGCTTCTCGGGCGGCACGCGCGGGGCCTGCGTGGGGCACGTCAGCCCGGAGGCCGCCGCCCGCGGCCCGATCGCCGCCCTGCAGCCGGGTGACGTGATCGAGCTTGACCTCGAGGCCCGCACCTTGAACGCCCGCCTGAGCGAAGGGCAGATTCAGGCGCGCCTGGCGGCCCTGCCGCCCTTTGAGCCGCGCATCAGCAGTAGATGGCTGCGGCGCTATTCCAGATTGGTCACCAGCGCCAGCACCGGCGCCGTGCTCAGGGACTGACACTTGTGGACTGCGGGGGCGATAACCCGCAATTGGAAACGGAGGAGTGATGAAGCGTACCGGCGCACAGATTATCTGGGAAGCGCTCACCCGAGAGGGGGTGGAGGTCGTGTTCGGCTATCCGGGCGGCGCGATCCTGCCGGCCTACGACGCCATGCTGGACTATCGGGTGCACCACGTCCTTGTGCGCCACGAACAGGGCGCGGCCCACGCCGCCGACGGCTATGCCCGCGCCTCTGGCAAGGTGGGCGTGACCATGTCCACTTCCGGGCCGGGGGCCACCAACCTGGTCACCGGCATTGCCACCGCCATGATGGACTCCTCGCCCATCGTGTGCATCACCGGCCAGGTATCCTCCAGTCTGGTGGGCGGCGACGCCTTTCAGGAGACCGACGTCACCGGCGTCACCCTGCCCATTACCAAGCACAACTACCTGGTTACACGGGCAGAGGACGTCGCCCCCACGCTACGCGAAGCCTTCTACATCGCCCGCTCCGGGCGGCCCGGCCCGGTGCTGGTGGACATCTGCAAAGACGCCCAGCAGGCAACCACCAAGTTCGAATGGGACGACCGGCCGGTCCGCCTGCCCGGCTACCGGCCTGACCTGCGCGCCCTGCCGGAAGAGTTCCAGCGCGCAGTGGACCTGATCAACGCCGCGCAGCGGCCGGTGATCCTCGCCGGTCACGGGGTGGTCCTTTCCGGGGCCATGCAGGCCCTGCGCGACTTCGCCGAGAAGACCCAGGTCCCGGTGGCCCTGACGCTGCTGGGGATGGGCGGCCTGCCCGCCTCCGACCCACTCTGCCTGGGCATGATGGGCATGCACGGCGAGGCGTGGGTGAACAACGCCATTCAAGAAGCCGACCTGCTGCTGGCCTTTGGCATGCGTTTCGACGACCGGGTGACCGGCAATCCAGCCACCTATGCCCCCGGTGCGAAGAAAATCCACATCGAGATTGACCCGGCCGAAATCAACAAGAATGTGCGCGTGGACGTGGGCATCGTCGGTGACCTGCGCGAGACCCTGGTCGAACTGCTGCCGCTCGTGGCGCCCGGCGACCGGGAGGAGTGGCTTGATTACATTGCCGAGATGAAGGGCGACTCGGCCGTGCGCGACATCCAGCGCCTGCCCGACTACGGCCACCTGTACGCCGCGCACGTGATGCACGACCTGTGGCGCTCTACTCAGGGCAAGGCGCTGGTGGTCACCGACGTGGGCCAGCACCAGATGTGGGAGGCGCAGTACTACCGCCACGACTATCCCCACAAGTTGATCACTTCCGGCGGGCTGGGCACCATGGGCTTTGCCCTGCCGGCGGCCATCGGCGCGCGCTTTGCCTGCCCGGACGACGAGGTCTGGGTGATCGCCGGGGATGGCGGCTTCCAGATGACCGCCGCCGAACTCTCCACCTGCCGGCAGGAAGGCATCAAGCTCAATGTCGCCATCATCAACAACGGTTACCTGGGCATGGTGCGCCAGTGGCAGGAGTTCTTCTATGGGCGCCGCTACGCCGCCACCCCCATGGTCAGCCCGGACTTCGTGAAGCTGGCCGAGGCCCACGGCCTGACCGGCTTGCGCGTCACCCACCGGGACCAGACCGAGGCCGCTGTCCGTCAGGCGCAGGACACCGCGGGCACGGTGGTAATTGACTTTCGGGTGGAGCAGGAAGACAGCGTGTACCCGATGGTGCCCGCCGGGGCCGACCTGCACGCCATGATCCGGCGCCCGCTGCCCGCCGCCACGGCCCGCGCCGAGGCGGAAGTAGAGTGGTGACGCGATGCGCGATGCCCTGAAGGAGAACTGTGAATGCTGCACACTTTCGTTGCTTACGTAGAAGACAAACCCGGCGTACTCACCCGGGTGGCCTCGCTCTTCCGCCGCCGCGCCTATAACATCGAATCGCTCACCGTTGGTCACACCGACCAGCCGGGGGTATCGCGCATGACCATCGCGGTCGAGGCCGACGAGATCAACGCCCTGCGGGTGGAGGCCTACCTGTACAAGCTGATCAACGTGCTGCGGGTGGAGGACGTCACGCACGCCCCGGCGGTGATGCGCGATCTGGCGCTGATCAAAGTGCGCGCCTCCGCCGACGTGCGCCCGCAGGTGTTGCAGGTGGTGGATGTGTTCCGCGCTCGCGTGGTGGACATCGCCACCGACGCGCTCATCGTCGAGATCACCGGCATCGAGGATAAGATCGAGGGCCTGCTGGAAGTGTTGCGCCCCTTTGGCATCATCGAGATGGTGCGCACCGGCACGGTAGCCATGAAGCGCGGCGCCGAGGCCACCACCGTCCATCCCGAATTTGTCCCCGCCCGCGTGCCGGAAGGCGCTAACGGCAACGGCCAGCGGGCAGCGATCAGTCAGCAGTGATCGGTAAGTGGTAAGTGGTAAGTCCTCACAAGCCCCTCACCACTTACCACTTACCACTTACCACTTACCAATTCCTTCCCAGGAGACAATATGGCAAACATCTACTACGACAAAGACGCCGACCTCAGCCTGATTCAGGCCAGGAAGGTGGCCGTGATCGGCTATGGCTCGCAGGGCCACGCCCATTCGCTCAACTTGAAGGACAGCGGGGTGGAAGTGCGGGTGGGCCTGCACCAGGGCAGCAAGTCAAAGGCAAAGGCGGAGGCCGCCGGGCTGACCGTCACCCCGGTGGGCGTGGCCGCCGCGTGGGCCGACGTGGTCATGCTGCTCGCCCCGGACACCAGGCAGCCGGCCATCTACGCCGAGTCCATCCGGCCCCACCTGACCCCCGGCAAAATGCTGATGTTCGGCCACGGCTTCAACATCCGCTTTGGAACCATCACCCCGCCCCCCGAGGTGGACGTGACCATGATCGCCCCC
Organism: uncultured Anaerolineales bacterium; assembly: GCA_964478665.1. Classification (GTDB taxonomy): domain Bacteria; phylum Chloroflexota; class Anaerolineae; order Anaerolineales; family CAYZNA01; genus CAYZNA01. The sequence continues at coordinate 5,728 of CAYZNA010000022.1, read as the reverse complement.
AAGGCCCCCGGCCACCGCGTCCGGGAGGTCTTCGTGGAAGGCGGCGGGACCCCGGCCCTGCTGGCCGTGCACCAGAACCCGACCGGGAACGCGAAGGCGCTGGCCCTCTCCTACGGCAAGGCCCTCGGCGTCACGCGGGCGGGCCTGATCGAGACCACCTTTGCCGAGGAGACCGAGACCGATCTTTTCGGCGAGCAGACTGTGCTGTGCGGCGGGGTGAGTGCCCTGGTAAAGGCGGCCTTCGAGACCCTGGTGAAGGCCGGCTACCAGCCGGAGATCGCCTATTTTGAGTGCATGCACGAACTGAAGCTGATTGTGGATTTGATGTATCGCGGCGGGCTGAACTACATGCGCTACTCGGTCAGCGACACCGCCGAACACGGCGACTACACCGGCGGCCCGCGCATCATCACCGAGGAGACTCAGGGCGAGATGAAGCAGATGCTGACCGAGATTCAGGATGGCACCTACGCCCGCAAATGGATTGCTGAAATCGAGGCTGGCCGCCCGTGGTTCAACGAAACCCGCCAGCGCGAGCAGGAGCACCCCATCGAGAAGGTCGGCGCCGAACTGCGCGCCATGATGCCGTTTCTCAACCCCGTCACCGTGCGTCCGGACGAGCAGGGGTAGCGATAGAGTGTCTTTCACCGCTCGGCGTTCACGTCTTCACCGAGTTCATCCCACATGGCCGCCAACTCGTCGTACTCCCTCGCCAGCCGCTCCCGCAGCGCCCGCTTCTCCCACGAGCGCACATAATCAGCGATGGCGTAGTTCACAATTGCCTCGAGACTCTCGTGCGTTTCTGCGGCCAGCGGCTCGAGTTGCGCCACAGTTCTCGGCGGAAGGGTAATGGTGGTTGTCTGGGACATTTGAGGCCTCCGTTGCCCGCGAATTCTAGCACATTCTCCAGCCATGCGTCCCTGAGATAGACAATGAACAACTACGTTCGCATCTTCGATACGACATTGCGCGACGGGGAACAATCCCCCGGCGCGACCATGACCTCCGCTGAAAAGTTGGAGGTCGCCCGTGCCCTCGCCCGGTTGGGGGTGGACGTCATCGAGGCTGGCTTCCCGGCCGCCTCCCCGGACGACCTGCAGGCGGTGCGGCGGATCGCGCTGGAGGTGGGCAACCCGGCGCCGGGAGAGGGCAGGGTAGGCGAAGGCAATGCCTTCGCCTATCCTGCCCCCCCGATCATCTGCGGGTTGGCGCGCGCCTCGAAGGGGGACATTGACGCCGCCTGGCAGGCGGTGCAGGGCGCCGCCCGACCCCGCATCCATACCTTCCTCGCCACCTCCGACATCCACATGCAGTACAAGCTGAAGATGGACCGGGAGGCGGTGGTGGAGCGGATGATCGAGACGGTGTCCTACGCGCGCGGCCTGTGCGAGGACGTCGAATTCAGCCCGGAGGACGCCGGGCGCAGCGACCCGCACTTTCTGTACGTGGTGCTGGCGGAGGCTATCAAAGCCGGGGCAACCACCCTCAACATCCCGGACACGGTGGGGTACACCATCCCGGACGAGTTCGGCGCGCTGATTGCCGGGATCATGCAAAACGTCCCCGGGATCGAGAACGTGACGGTTTCTGTGCACTGCCACGACGACCTCGGGCTGGCGACCGCCAACACCCTGGCCGGCATTCGCGCCGGGGCGCGCCAGGCGGAGGTGACCGTGAACGGCATCGGCGAGCGGGCCGGCAACGCCTCGCTGGAAGAGGTGGTGATGGCGCTGCACACCCGCCGCCCGATCTTTGGCCTCGCCACCGGCATAGATACCGGCCAGATCATGCGCGTGAGTAAGCTGGTGAGCAACTACACCGGCATCGTGGTCCAGCCCAACAAGGCCATCGTGGGCGCCAATGCCTTCGCCCACGAGGCCGGCATCCATCAGGATGGCATGCTCAAGCATCAGGCCACCTACGAGATCATGCGCCCGGAGACGGTGGGCGTCAGCCAGACCCGGCTGGTGCTGGGCAAGCACTCCGGCCGGCACGCGCTCCTGGCACGCCTGACCGAGCTGGGTTATGGGCTGGAGGAAGCCGAGCTGGACAAGGCCTTCGCCCGTTTCAAGGCTCTGGCCGACAAGAAGAAGCTCATCACCGATGGCGATCTGGAAGCGCTGGTCGCGGACGAGCTATACCAGCCGCGCGAGATCTTCTCGCTGGACGGCTTGCAGGTAGCTTGCGGCACGATGGGCCTGCCCACTGCCACCGTGCGGCTGCGCGGCCCCGACGGGCAGATGCAGGTCCGCGCCGCGGTGGGCACCGGCCCGGTAGACGCGGTCTACAAGGCCGTGGATCAGATCGTGCAGGCCCCCAACACGCTGCTGGAGTTTTCGGTCCATGCCGTGACCGAGGGCATTGACGCCCTGGGCGAGGTCACCGTGCGCATTCAGGGCAAGAACGGGGCCGAGGCGCTGCACGCCCAGAGCGATTTAACCCAGGCGCGCACTTACGGCGGGCACGGCGCGGATACCGACATCATCGTCGCCAGCGCCAGAGCCTACCTGGCAGCGCTGAACAAACTGCTGGTGGCCATCGGGAGAGGATAGCGAGGGGCGGCCGGGCGCCGCCGCAGCCCCAGGTCTACTCCCACCTGTGGCGGGGGTAGGCGCCCAGCACGCGCAGCATGGAAGCCTGCGCGCGCAGCTCGTCGAGGGCGTGAGTGATCTCCGGTTGCGGGGGCGCGCCGGCGAAGTCGCAATAGAACAGATACTCCCACGGCTTGCCGGCCAGCGGGCGGGATTCGATTTTGGTCAGGTCTATGCCTCGAGCGGCGAAGGCGCGCAGCGCGTTGAACAGGGCGCCGGGGCGGTTGTGCAGGGTGAAGACAAGTGAAGTCCTGGCGTCCGGGCCGGGGTCGGCCGGTTGGCGGGCCAGCGCCAGAAAGCGGGTGTAGTTGGCCGGGTCGTCCTCCAGACCGTCGGCCAGCACCTGCATCCCGTGCACCTGCGCCGCGCGGCGGGAGGCGATGGCGGCAGCCTCCCGCCGGCCGGTCTCGCGCAGCAGGCGGGCCGCCCCGGCGGTGTCGTGGGCCGCGGTCCGGGTCACGCCGGGCAGCAGCCGGCTGAGGGAGGCCTCGCATTGCGCCAGGGCCTGCGGGTGGGAGCTCACCTCGCGCACCTCAGTCAGGGCCACGCCCGGAAGGGCCAGCAGGCAGTGGCGCACGCGCAGGTGGTATTCCCCCACAATGTACAGCTCGTGCCGCAGCAACAGATCGTAATTGCGGTGGATGCTGCCGGCCAGCGAGTTCTCGACCGGCACCAACCCTCGACCGGCCTCGCCGCTTTCCACTGCCGCGAAGACGCGATCAAAGCTTTCGCAGGGCAGCGTGTGGGTTTCGGGGCCGAAGTATTCCAGCGCCGCGGCCTCGCTGTAGGCGCCGGGTTCGCCCTGAAAAGCAACCATGCGCTTCAGTCGCCCGGCACCGGCGCCGGGCGAAGATCCCGGTTGCGGGGCTGCGCCACGTTCACGTAATCCAGCCACTCCGGCGAGCGGTCGCCGTGGCCACGCACGGCCTCGAAGAAGGCCGCTTGCAGCGCGCGGGTCACCGGCCCCATGCAGCCGCTGCCGATCGTGCGATAGTCAATCTCACGGATGGCGGTGCACTCGGCAGCAGTGCCGCACACGAACACCTCATCGGCCATGTAAAGCTGGTCGCGGGTGATCGGCTCCTCGATCACGGTGTAGCCCTTATCCCCGGCCAGGGTGATGATCGAATCGCGGGTGATGCCCTCCAGCACGGTGGCGCGAGCCGGGGTGTACAGCTTGTCGTCGCGCACGACGAACAGGTTCTCGCCGCTGCACTCAGCCACAAACCCCTCCGGGTCTAACATGATGGCCTCTTGAAAGCCCATGCGCAGGGCCAGGGTCTTGGCCAGCACCGAGTTGACGTAATTGCCGGCGATCTTGGCCTTGGTCATGCTGACGTTGGGGTGATGGCGGGTAAACGAGGAGACCACGGCCCGCACCCCACTCCGCAGCCCCTCCTCCCCCAGGTAGGCGCCCCACTCCCAGGCCGCGATGCCCACTGCCGGGCGCGAGCTATCCAGGTTCAGCCCCAGCGGGCCGTCGGCCATGTAGACCAGCGGGCGAATGTAGCAGCCCGTCAAGCCGTTGGCGTGGATGGTCTGGTGCACGGCCTCCCGCAATTCCTCCACCGTGTAGGGGAAGTCGCGCACGCCGAAGATGAGCGCCGAATCGAGGAAGCGCTCCAGGTGCTCGCGCAGGCGGAAGACTGCCGGGCCGTCTGGGGTCTCGTAGCAGCGAATACCCTCAAAGACCGCCAGGCCATAATGCAAGGCCGGCGTCATGAAGTGCACCGTAGCCCGCTCGTAGGGCACCAGCTCACCATCCATCCAGATGTACTTCGATTCAAAGCCCATGCGGATAGTCTCCTGTAGGGGCGACCCGGCGGGTCGCCCCTACGTTAGCCTGGCCCGGACCGCCTCCCCCATCTCCCGCGTGGACAGGGGGTGCTCCCCGCCCAGATCTGCGGTTCTGGCCCCGGCAGCGATTGCCGCCCGGACCGCGGCCTCCACCGCCCGGGCCTCTGCCTCCAGCCCCAGCGAATGGCGCAGCAGCAGGGCTGCGCTCAGAATGGTCCCCAGCGGGTTGGCGATCCCCATCCCGGCAATGTCCGGGGCCGAGCCGTGGATCGGTTCATACACCCCCAGGGTCCCGTCCCCCAGCGAGGCGCTGGGCAACATTCCCAGCGAGCCGGAGAGCACCGAGGCCTCATCGGTGAGGATGTCGCCGAACATGTTCTCGGTAACCAGCACGTCAAAGGTGCGGGCCGAGGTGATCAGGCGCATGGCCGCCGAGTCCACCAGTTGATGCTCGAGCTGGACCTCGGGGAACTCGCGGCCCACTTCGGTCGCCACCTGCCGCCACAAGCGGGAGGATTCTAGCACATTGGCTTTGTCCACAGAAGTGACTTTCTTCCGCCTGCCCGCCGCCAGCCGGAATGCCAGTCGCACCACGCGGCGAATCTCGTGGTCGGTGTACTCCAGGGTATCCACCGCGCGGATCTGGCCGTCCGTGCGCTCGCGCTTGCGCGGCTGGCCGAAGTACAGGCCGCCGGTCAGCTCGCGCACCACCAGAATATCCACGCCCTCCAGCCGCTCCGGGCGCAGCGGTGAGGCAGCCATCAGGTCCGGCAACACCTGCACCGGGCGCAGGTTGGCGTACAGCCCCAACTCGCGGCGCAGGCCCAGCAGCCCCTGCTCCGGGCGCACACCTGCCCCGGACGCACACCTGCCCCGGACGCACACCTGCCCCGGACGCAGGTGCCGGGGGGTGCCGGGGGGTGCCGGGGGGGCGGCCTCCGGGTTGTCCCACTGCGGGCCGCCGACTGCCCCCAGCAGCACGGCGCCGGCGGCGCGGCAGGCGCTCAGGGTGGCGGCGGGGAGCGGCGCGCTGGCCTGCTCGATGGCAATCCCGCCAATCAGGTGCTCTTCGAATTCAAACCGGTGGCCGAAGCGGGCGGCGACGGCTTCCAGCGCCGCCCGCCCCTCCGCCACCACCTCCGGGCCAATGCCGTCGCCCGGCAGCAATACGATCCTGGCTTTCATAACAGCTCCATCCGGGGGCTGGGGATTGGAGAGTAGAGATTGGAGATTCAGTAGTTCCAAAAACCGGCGTTTGAGAGAACGGCACGGCTAACAAGTAGCAGGGCTTGCCCAAACCTCGTAAGATTGTAGGCGCAACCCAACAATCTGAGGAGGAC
>CAYZNA010000021.1:6899-20115 GCA_964478665.1 uncultured Anaerolineales bacterium | reverse complement strand
TGGAGAAGGGCAGCAAGTTTGCCATTCGCGAAGGCGGCCTGACCGTGGGCGCCGGTGTGATCACCGAGATTCTGAAGTAGGTGGGTGACGAGGAGTCCCTATGGCCAAGCAGAAAATTCGCATCCGCCTGAAGGCGTATGACCATCGTGTGCTGGACCAATCTGCCCGGCGGATTGTCGAAACCGCCGAGCGCACCGGGGCGCACGTGGTCGGCCCGGTCCCGCTGCCCACGCAGATTGAGAAGTTCACCGTGCGGCGCTCGACCTTCATTGACAAAGACTCACACGAGCACTTCGAGATACGCACGCACAAGCGCCTGATTGACGTGCTGGACCCGGATTCGAACACGATTGATACCCTGATGCGGCTCAACCTGCCCGCGGGTGTGGATATCGAGATCAAGATGTAGCGCGTGAGGGATGATGCGGCCCCGGCCCGGGCCGGCAGTCCCGGAAGGAGACGGTAGATGAAAGGGCTAATTGGAAGAAAGGTGGGCATGACCCAGGTGTTCGGGGAAGACGGGCAGGTAACTCCCGTCACCTTGATTGAGGCCGGGCCATGCTATGTGACCCAGGTGCGCGCCGTGGAAACGGACGGCTATACAGCGGTGCAGCTCGGATTCGGCGAGATCAAGCCGCGACGGCTGACCGGCGGCCAGCTCGGCCACCTGAAGCGCAATTCACTGCCCCCCCTGCGCTACCTGCGCGAGTTCCGCCTGAAGAGCATCGAACCGCTGTCCCCGGGGCAGAAACTGAAGGCCGACGAATTTGCAGTCGGTGATGCAGTGGACGTAGTCGGCGCCAGCAAGGGCAAAGGCTTTCAGGGAGGGGTGAAGCGCCACGGTTTCCGCGGCGGCCCTAAAACCCACGGCCAGTCCGACCGGCAGCGGGCGCCCGGCTCGATCGGTTCCACCACTACCCCCGGGCGTGTACTTAAGGGGACCCGGATGGCCGGGCAGATGGGCAACATTCGCATCACTTCGCAGAATCTCAAAGTGGTGCTGGTGGATGAAGAACGCAATCTGATCGGCGTTTCCGGCAGCGTGCCTGGCGCGAAGGGCAGCATTGTGATGGTGAAGGAGGCGCGGAAACGGTAATGGAAGTTCAAGTGCTGAACATGCAGGGCGAGGCCGTGCAGACCGTGGAACTGCCGTCCCGCATTTTTGAAGCCCCGATCAACGATGATCTGATGCATCAGGCGCTGGTGCGCCAGCTTGCCAACGCCCGGCAGGGCACCCACGACACTCGCACCCGGGGAGAGGTGCGCGGAGGCGGCAAGAAGCCCTGGCGCCAGAAAGGCACCGGGCGCGCCCGGCAAGGTTCCACCCGCGCGCCGCAGTGGAAGGGCGGTGGCAAGGTCCACACTCCCCATCCGCGCGACTACACCCTGCGCATGCCTCGCAAGATGCGCCGGGCGGCCTTGCGCTCGGCCCTGACCGTGAAGGCGGTCAACGAGCAGATTGTGGTGGTGGACGAGCTGAGCCTGGCGGCGCCGAAGACCGCCGAGATGGCTGCCGTGCTGCAACGCCTGGCAGGGGGCGATAGCGCGCTGATCCTGCTGGCGGGCAAGGACCTGGCGGTGGAGAAATCGGTGAACAACCTGCCCCGCGCCAGCGCGTTACGCGCCAACTACCTCAACATTCGCGATCTGCTGGGCCACGACCGGCTGATCTTGCCGCTTGAGGCGCTGGCCGTGCTGGCGAGCTTCCTGGCCTGAGGGAAGGCAATCAGATGACTATTTACGACGTGCTTCGCCGCCCGATTGTTACCGAGAAATCCAATCACCAGAACGCGAAGCTGCACCAGTATGTGTTTGAGGTCGAACAGCAGGCCTCTCAGGCCCAGATCCGTCAGGCGGTGGAGACTCTGTTCGATGTGGATGTCCTGAAGATCAACGTCATGAACGCGCCGGCCAGGCGCACGCGCCGCCCGCGCAGCCGCCGGGTGGCCGTCCGCCGCAGTTCTTACAAGAAGGCTATCGTGACGATCCGGGCCGATCAGACCATTGATATCTTTGAAGGGGTGAAGTAATGGCAGTCAAAAAGTACAGGCCTACCTCCCCCGGTCGCCGTGGCATGAGCGTCGCCACTTTCGAGGAACTGACGCCCGGCAAGCGGCCGGAGCGCAAGCTTACTGTAGCCCTGAGCAAGCGCGGCGGCCGCAACTTTCGGGGAAAGATAACCGTCCGCCATCGCGGTGGCGGTAGCCGGCGCCGGATGCGGGTGGTAGATTTCCGCCGCGACAAGCACAACATCCCGGCTCGGGTAGCCGCCATCGAGTACGATCCGAACCGCTCGGCTCGCCTGGCCCTGCTGAGCTACGCCGATGGCGAAAAGCGCTACATTGTGGCGCCGCTGCGATTGCAGGTGGGCGATACTGTGATGTCGGGCTCTCAGGCCGAGATTCGGCCGGGACACAGTCTGCCCATCGCCAGCATCCCGGTGGGCACCCTGATCCACAACGTGGAACTGAAGGTTGGCAGGGGCGGCCAGTTGGCCCGCTCCGCCGGCGCCGCCGCGCAATTGCTGGCCAAGGAAGGCGATTACGCCTCCCTGCGGCTGCCTTCGGGCGAGGTGCGCCGGGTGCGCCAGGAATGCTACGCTACCATTGGCGAAGTGGGCAATCTGGACCACGGCAACATCAAGCTGGGTAAGGCCGGCCGCAAGCGCCATCTGGGCATCCGCCCCGCTGTGCGCGGCTCGGCCATGAGCCCTCGCGATCATCCCCACGGGGGCGGCGAGGGGCGTCAGCCCATCGGCATGCCGGGACCCAAAAGCCCGTGGGGCAAGCCCACCCTGGGCAAGCGTACCCGCAATAACAAACAGACAGACAAGTACATTGTTCGCCGCCGTGGCAAGAAGCGCCGTTAGCAGGAGTTGTCGCTATGTCTAGATCGCTGAAGAAAGGCCCGTTCGTTGAGCCTAAATTACTACGCAGAATCGAAGAGATGAATCAGCGGGGCGAAAAGAGGGTCATCCGCACGTGGAGCCGGGCCAGTACGATCTTCCCGCAAATGGTGGGCCACACCATCGCCATCCACAACGGTCGCCAGCACGTGCCCATCTACATCACCGAGAATATGGTCGGACACAAACTGGGCGAATTCGCACCTACCCGCGCGTTCCGCGGTCACGTTGCCAGGAGCGCCCGGTCCACCGGAGCGTGATACGACCATGGCTGAGGGATTTCTCATCAGGGCGACTGCCCGCTACGTGCCGATGTCGGCACAGAAAGTACGTTTGATTGTAAACGCCGTCCGTGGCCTGGCCGCCGACGAGGCGCTGGCTGTGTTGCGAGCCATGCCCCAGGCCGCTGCCGGCCCGGTGGCGCAGGTCGTGCGCTCGGCGGTTGCCAATGGCGAAGAGAACTTTGGTGTGAGCCGGGATGACCTGGTAGTGCACAGCATATATGCTGACGAAGGACCCACCCGAAAGTGGCGTCGCTTTGGGGCGCGCGGTCGCTTCAAGCCGCTGTTGCGCCGCTCTTCGCACATCACCGTGGTTCTGACTGAAGCAGAGGGAGCGTCATAAGAATGGGTCGTAAAGTACACCCGGTCGGGTTTCGGCTCGGAATTATCAAAACCTGGGAAGGGCGCTGGTTTGCCGAAGGCGCTCGCTACGCCGACCAATTGCACGAGGACTTTGCCATCCGCAAGCTGGTGGAAGCGGAGTCGCCGCGCGCCGGCATCTCCCGCATTGAGATCGAGCGCTACTCCACCAGCGTGGTCATCACCATTCACACGGCGCGTCCGGGTGTGGTGATTGGCCGGCGCGGCGAAAACGTGAAGAGAACCCGGCAAAAGCTGGAACAGCTTACCGGGTCCAAAGTGAAGGTTGAGGTGGAAGAGATCAGCCAGCCGGATCTGGATGCGCGGCTGGTAGCCGAGAATGTGGCCGGCCAGTTGGAGCGGCGCATTGGACACAGTCGGGCCATGAAGCGCGCCATCTCGCAGGCCATGCGTCAGGGCGCGCAGGGCATCAAAATTGTGTGCGCAGGGCGTCTGTCCGGCAGTGAAATGGCGCGGCGCGACTGGATGCGCGAAGGCCGGGTGCCGCTGCAGACGCTGCGGGCGGACATTGACTACTCTCGCGCCGAGGCCCTGACGACGTTCGGGCGCATTGGCGTGAAGGTGTGGATTTATAAGGGCGAGGTGTTGCCAGAACGGGCCGAGCAGGCCACGGCCACCGATGTCTACGTGAGTAAGTAACTCCAATCTCCACTCCCCTCAATCTCCAATTCCAGGCGGCCGGGCCTGTGACCGCGTAAGCGCAAGGATGGGCTGCAGGCCGGGGACCTGAGACGCACGACTGGAGATGGGAGGAACGAGGGTACAAGTATGTTAATGCCTAAACGTGTAAAGTGGCGCAAGCAGATGCGCGGCCGCATGAAGGGTACCGAGAGCCGGGGCACGGAAGTGACTTTTGGCGAGTTTGGCCTGCAGGCGCTCGAACCCGGCTGGATGACGCAGCGGCAGATTGAGGCCGCCCGCCGCGCCGTGGTGCGCTTTATGAAGCGGCGCGGCAAGGTATGGATCCGCATCTTCCCGGACAAGCCGGTGACCCAGAAGGCCGCCGAGACGCGCATGGGGAAGGGCAAAGGATCGGTGGATCACTGGGTTGCCGTGATCCGGCCGGGACGCATTATCTTTGAGGTGGCCGGATTGCCGGAAGACCAGGCCCGCCAGGCGCTGCGGCTGGCCTCCTACAAGCTGGCGCTGAAGACACGCTTTGTGACCCGGCTGGAGATGGGCGGGAGCGAGTCCGAATGAACACTGCTGAGATCAGGGCGCTGGCCAGCGAGGAAATTGCCAGCCGGCTGGAGGACGCCCGCGAGGAATACTTCAAGCTGCGCTTTCAGTTTGCTACCGCCAAGTTGACCGATTACACCCGATTGCGCCAGATTCGCCGGGAAATTGCTCGTCTGGCAACCCTGTTGCGCGAGCGCGAATTGGCGGCCTTGCTTGCCGCCCGGAAGGAAGAGAGCCAGGCATGACTAGTCAGCGCCGCCGACTGATCGGCAAAGTGACCAGCGCAAAAATGACCCGCACCGTGGTTGTCACCGTGCAGCGGTCCTATCGCCACCCTCTGTATGGCAAGGTCGTACACTCGCACCGGCGCTACAAAGCCCATGACGAACTGGGCTGCCAGGAGGGCGACGAGGTCCGCATTGTAGAGAGTCGCCCGATTTCGCGCGAGAAGCGATGGGTAGTGGAACACAATCTCAGCCGTGGCGGGGCAGCCCTGCCGCAGGCCGAACAGGAGGTCGCGGCATGATCCAGCAGGAAGCGCGCCTCAAGGTGGCGGATAACACCGGTGCGCGCGAACTGCTCGTGATCCGGGTCATGGGCGGCTCGAAGCGCCGGTACGGGTACGTGGGTGATACCGTGGTCGCCACGGTCAAGTCCGCCACACCACAGAGTTCCGTCAAGAAGAGCACTGTGGTCAAAGCGGTCATCGTCCGCCAGGCGAAGGAATATCGCCGGGAGGATGGAAGCTACATTCGCTTCGACGACAACGCGGCTGTCATCCTGGACGAAGACGAAACCAATCCCAGAGGGACCCGCATTTTTGGGCCGGTGGCCCGGGAGTTGCGCGAGAAGGGTTTCATGAAGATCGTCTCGCTTGCGCCGGAAGTGCTGTAGAGGTGTGCCATGAGAATCAAAAAGGGTGACACGGTTGAGGTCATCAACGGGAACGACCGCGGGAAACGCTCGGAGGTGATCCGGGTGCTGCCGCAAGAGGAACGCGTGGTGGTGCGCGGCGTGAACATCCACAAGAAGCACCAGCGCCAGCAGCAAACGGCCGGCCAGCGGCCCCTCGGCTCGGGGGTGGTGCAATTCGAAGCTCCGCTGCACGCTTCCAGAGTGATGCTGGTCTGCCCCAAATGCGACGAGGCCGTGCGCGTGGGCTATCAGCGAGATGCGGAAACCGGCAAGGCTGTGCGCATTTGCCGTAAGTGTGGCGCTCTGTTTGAGAGCTGACCCTGGCCGGCGGGAGCGAAGAGAAAAATGGAAAGACTGCAAGAACGTTACAGAACAGAAGTTGCGCCGGCCCTGATGAAGGAATTCGGCCTGCAGAACGTGATGCAGGCGCCGCGCCTGCGCAAGGTGGTAGTGAACGTGGGTGTGGGCGAGGCGCTGGAGAATGCCAAAGCGCTGGACGCCGCGGTGGGCGACATTACCGCCATCACCGGCCAGAAGCCGGTTGTGACCAGGGCGCGCAAGAGCATCTCCAATTTCAAGTTGCGTGAGGGCCGCGCCATTGGCGTGAAGGTCACGCTGCGCGGCGAGCGTATGTGGTCTTTCCTGGACCGGCTGATGAATGTGGCCCTGCCGCGCGTGCGCGACTTTCGCGGCGTGCCGCCCGACAGTTTTGATGGGCGCGGAAACTACACGCTCGGGATGGGCGAGCAGCTCATTTTCCCGGAGATCCAGTACGACAAGATTGATAAAGTGCGCGGCTTTGAGGTCACCGTGGTGACCAGCGCCAAGAACGACGACCAGGGCCGCCGGTTGCTGCAATCGCTGGGCATGCCGTTCCGGCAGAAGGGTGACTGAAAGTTATGGCCAAGAAATCCATAGTTGTGCGTGAGACCAGGCGAAAATACGCTGTGCGCGTCCGCAACCGCTGTCGGGTGTGCGGGCGGCCGCGAGGCTTCATGCGCCGCTTCCAGTTGTGCCGCATCTGCTTCCGCGAGCGTGCGCTGGCTGGCAAGGTCCCCGGCGTGGTGAAGTCGTCCTGGTAGCCGGTAGAGGAGAGTTCCGAAATGAGCGTTTCTGATCCGATCGCCGATATGCTCACCCGCGTCCGCAATGCGCTGATGGCCGGGCACATGTCGGTATCCCTGCCCGGTTCGCGGCTTAAGGTTGCCATTGCCGAGATATTGCAGAGCGAGGGGTTTATCGAGGCATTTGAGGTGGCGAAAGAAGACCAGCAGCCCCAACCGGTGTTGCGATTGAAGCTTAAGTACGTGGGCGAACGGCGCCAGCGCCGGCCCGTGATTACCGGGCTTGAGCGCGTAAGCTCACCGAGTCGCCGCGTCTATGCCGGCAAGAAGGATGTGCCGTGGGTGCTGTCTGGAATGGGGGTGGCGATTCTATCCACGCCCAAGGGCGTGATGACCGGCGCCCGCGCCCGGCGGCTTGGAGTGGGGGGCGAGGTGCTGTGCTACGTCTGGTGAGTCGGCAGCGCCGCCCGCCTGGCGCCCAGCCGGCCCCGGCGGGCCGGCGTGGTGCCGCACAGGGCGGAAGGAGGGAGTTGAAACAGTGTCTCGTATAGGCCGGATGCCGGTAACTGTTCCGGGCGGCGTCCAGATACAGATTGATGGAACTACGGTGCAAGTGAAAGGCCCGAAGGGCGAGTTGGAGCGCACCTTTCCCGGCCGGGTCACCATCAAGCAGAAAGATGGACAGGTGGTGGTGGAGCGGTCGTCAAATGCGCCCGCGGTGCGGGCACTGCACGGCATGACCCGCGCCCTGATTAATAACATGGTGATCGGTGTGAGCGAGGGCATGAGCAAGACCCTGCAGATCGAGGGCGTGGGGTACCGCGCCGAACTCAAAGGGACTGACCTGGTGCTGAATGTGGGTTTCTCTCACCCGGTGGTCGTCAATCCCCCGGAAGGTATCTCTTTCGCGGTGGATGAGAAAGCCCGCACCATCACCGTGAATGGGATTGACAAGGATGTCGTAGGGCAGATGGCCGCCGACCTGCGTAAGATCCGCCCGCCGGAGCCGTATAAGGGCAAGGGCCTGCGGTATGCGGGAGAACGTGTCCGTCGCAAGGCCGGCAAAGCTGGAAAGGTAGGCTAAAGATGGCAGTGAAGAGTCGCAACGCTGCCCGCAAGCGGCGCCATTTGCGCGTGCGCAGTCGGGTGTCCGGCACGCCGGACCAGCCGCGCCTGAACGTCTTTCGTTCGCTAGGCGGCATCTATGCCCAGCTCATTGACGATGGGGCCGGCCATACGCTGGCCGCCGCTTCCACTAACGACGCCGGACTGCGGGCGCAGATAGCAGGCAAGAAGAAGGCCGAGCAAGCCCGCATAGTGGGCGAAACCCTGGCCCGGCGCGCCAGAGAGCGCGGCATTAGCCGGGTGGTTTTTGACCGCGGCGGGTACAAGTATCATGGTCGGGTGAAGGCATTGGCCGAGGCTGCCCGCGAGGCAGGTCTGGAGTTCTAGCACATGGGTAGACGAGAAATGCGCAGCCGCGATTTTGAGGATCGCGAGGAATTGGACGAGCGCGTGGTTGATATCAGCCGCGTGGCCAAGGTGGTGAAAGGCGGCCGTCGTTTTTCCTTTCGCACCGTGGTGGTGGTCGGGGACAACCGGGGCCGCGTTGGCATGGGTGTCGGCAAGGCCAAGAGCGTGCCGGACGCTATTCGGAAAGGCAACGAGCAGGCCCGCCGCACCATGAAACCGGTCAACCTGGCCGGCAGCACTATTCCGCACGAGGTGACCGTCCGGCATGGCGGCGCCCGGGTGCTGCTCAAGCCGGCCTCGCCCGGCACCGGGGTCATCGCCGGCGGCGGCGTGCGCGCTGTGCTGGAGGCGGCCGGCGTGCGCGATATCCTGACCAAGTCGCTGGGTAGCGCCAACGTGCTGAACGTGGTTTCCGCCACTCTGGAGGCGTTGCAGTCGCTGCAGAATCTGGATGAACGGGCGGCTGCGCGCGGCAAGTCGGCGGAAGACCTGAAGCCGTTCTGGGAGCGCCGCGCCCGGGGAGCGGAAGCATGAGCGAGGAAACGACCAGCAAGCAGCTTCGAATTACCCTGGTGAAAAGCCCGATCGGGTATTCCAGACGCCACAAAGGGACCGTTCGCGCGCTCGGCCTGCGCAAGCTGAACCAGAGCGTCACCAGGACAGATACCCCACAATTGCGCGGGATGCTGGCCAGAGTGGGCTTTCTGATGGAAGTGGAAGAGCTATGAAACTACATGATTTGCAACCCAACGCGGGCGCCCACCGCTCGCGCCGGCGAGTGGGCCGCGGGATCAGCGCCGGGCAGGGCAAGACCGCCGGGCGCGGCACCAAGGGCCAGGGCGCGCGCGCCGGCTCAGGTGGTCACCTGTATCGCCAGGGCGGTAACCTGCCCTTCTATCGCCGTTTGCCCTTCAAGCGCGGTTTTACCAACATTCGCCGCCAACAGTGGAACGAGGTCAACCTGGATAACCTGTCCGGGTTTGCCGCCGGGGCGGAGGTCAATCCGCTCACCCTGCAGGCTGCCGGATTGCTGCGCGAGCGGAAAAACCCGGTCGCGCTGCTGGGTCGCGGCGAGGTCACTTGTGCACTGACGGTCCGGGTCCATCGTGCCACCGCCAGCGCGAAGGCAAGCGTGGAAGCCGCTGGCGGCTCGGTGGAAATCATCGAGTACGCCAGCCAGGAGTAATGTGCCATGAAGCGTTCGGCGTGGCGGTATCTCTGGACCGCTGAAGACTTGCGCAACCGGCTGCTCATCACGGTACTGCTGCTGACCATCTATCGCCTGGCTGCGCATGTGCCGGTGCCCGGCGTGGATCGCGCGGCCCTGCAGGGTATCCTGCAGTCCGGCGGGGTCGGCGCCGGCCTGATGGGCCTGCTGGACCTGCTCTCGGGCGGGACAGTCTCCAATTTCTCGGTGCTGGCGATGGGCGTGTATCCCTACATTACTGCCCAGATCATCATCCAGTTGCTGGTGCCGATCATTCCGGCCCTGCAGCGACGCATGGAGGAGGACCCCCGGCAAGGGCGGGAATGGCAGGAGCGCTGGACATACTACATGGCCATTCCCATGGCTGCCTTAAACGCGGTCGGGCAGATCCGCCTGTTCGAGCAGTTCGCAGGCGGGCAGCAGATTATCAAGCACTTTGGTTTTTCCGGCGCTAACTTGCTGCCCACGTTGGGCACCATCATCACCATGACCGCCGGCACCATGTTTGCTATCTGGCTGGGCGAGTTGATCTCGGAATACGGCATCCGCAATCAGGGCCTGTCGCTGATCATCTTTGCCGGCATTGTCTCCCGCTACCCGTCGCAGATTGGCCAGTTGATGGCCGATCAAGAGCGCCGCTGGGTGCTGCTGGCCTCCTTTCTGCTGATTACCGTGTTGACCATCTTTGCCATTGTGTTCGTGCAGCAGGGGCGGCGCAACGTGCCGGTGATGTATCCCGGTCGCCGCATCGGCAACCGGCAGTCCATGCCGGTGCGCGGTTCGCTGCCGCTGATGGTCAACATGGCCGGCATGATCCCGATCATCTTTGCCCAGTCCATTCTGCTCTTTCCGGCGGTGATTGCCCAGTTCTTCACCGGCTCCTCAGTCGCCTGGGTAAGCACGCTTGCCACCTCCACCGCCAACCTGTTCGGCGGCAACAGCGGCGGCTACTGGTTCATGTACTTCTGGATGGTGGTGATCTTCACCTTCTTTTACACCGACGTGCTGTTTGCCCAACAGAACTACGGAGAGAATCTGAAGCGTTCCGGGGCGCAGGTGCCGGGCGTGACCAAGGGCGCCCCCACCCAGCGCTATCTCACCCGAGTGTTGCGCCGCATCACTTTGCCCGGAGCGGTATTCCTGGGCCTGGTGGCGATCTTGCCCTACTTGCTGGGGCTGTTTTTCCCCTCGGCCGGAGGCCAGAGCATTCTGACAATCTCCGCCGTGGGCCTGTTGATCGTAGTCGGTGTGGTGAGGGACACCTTTTTTGGTCTGGAGGCCGAGCTGAAGCTGCGGGGTTATGACGAGACCCTGCTAGTTCGCTGACCCCGGACCGATGGAGGCCGGCCGGATGCCCCCTTACGTTGTACTGCTTGGACCGCCGGGCGCCGGCAAGGGCACCCAGGCAGCCATTATCCGCCAGCAACTCGGGCTGGCCCATGTCTCTTCCGGGGACCTGTTCCGAGATAACATCAAGCGCGCGACCGCACTGGGCAAGCAGGTGAAGGATATCCTCGCCAGGGGAGATCTGGTCCCCGACGAAGTTACCATCGCCATGGTGCGGGAGCGGTTGGGCTGGCCGGACGTGGCGCGGGGCGTGGTGCTGGACGGCTTTCCCCGCACACCCGGCCAGGCGCAGGCGCTTGACCGTATGCTCGCCCAATTGGGGGGCAGGGTTGACCTGGCGCTGTCAATCGAGGTGAGCGAGGACACCCTGGTGGCGCGCATAGCCGGGCGCTGGACCTGCAGAGCGCACGGTCACATCTATCACGAGCAGTATTCGCCGCCGGCCGCGCCGGGCGTGTGTGATCTGGACGGTTCGGAGTTGTTCCAGCGCGACGATCAGAAGGCCGAAGCGGTCAAGAACCGCAATCAGGTGTATCAGCGGGATACCGCGCCGTTGATTGACTACTACCGGTCGCGGGGGCTGTTGCACAGCGTGGATGGCGAGGGGGCAATCGAGCGAGTGACGCTGGACCTTAAGACCGCTGTGTTGCAGGCGGTGCAGCCGGCGAGCTGATCGGCGTATGTGGCGCAGAGGAATTGAACGCAAGAGTCGGCGCGAACTGGCATTGATGCGGGAGGCCGGCCGCATCAATGCCCTGGCGCTGCAGGCGGCGCGGGCGGTAATCCGTCCGGGCGTGAGCACTGCCGATGTGGATGCGGCCGCAGCCGAAGTGTTGCGGAAATATGGCGCACGTCCGGCCTTCCTGGGGTACCCGGGGCCGTATCCCTACCCGGCGGTCACGAATGTTTGCGTCAACGAGGAGCTGGTTCACGCCATCCCCGGGCGGCGTCGCCTGAAAGAGGGCGACATAGTGACGGTGGATTGTGGCACAGTTGTGGATGAGTACTGCAGTGATGCGGCCTTTACCGCCGGGGTGGGGGAGATCTCGCCGGGGGCCAGGCGCCTGCTGGAAGTTGCCGAGACCGCGCTGTATATCGCGATTGACCTGATGCGCGCCGAAAACCGCACCGGAGATGTTTCGGCGGCCATTCAGCAGTACGTGGAGGGGCACGGTTACTACCTGACCCGCGAGTACACCGGCCACGGGGTTGGCCGCGGCATGCATGAGGACCCGCAGATACCCAACTGCGGCAAGGCTGGCCGCGGGCCGGTACTGCGGCCGGGCATTACCGTGGCGCTGGAGCCGATGGTGCTGATGGGTACCGACCAGACCATCGTGCTCAGCGACCGGTGGACTGTGATTTCAAAGGACCACTCGTTGACCGCGCACTTTGAGCACACCGTGGCTGTCACCGAGGGTGAGCCGCTGTTGTTGACCGCGCTCGATTTGCACGAACGGGAGCTTGCACCAATTCCGCAACACTCTGGACGGTTGGCTGTCAGCCTGGTATAATTATCCGTTTGTACGCATGTTTTGACCCTTCCGCAGACGGGAGGGGGTGAAAGGAACCGGGGATCATGAAAGTCTCGGCGTCTATAGGAAAGCGCTGCCCGAAATGCAAGATCGTGCGGCGTCGCGGAGTGGTGTACGTGATCTGCGAAAACCCAAAGCACAAGCAGCGACAGGGGTGAGGCATCATGGCTCGTATTGAAGGCATTGATCTGCCGCGCGACAAGCGCGTTGAAGTCGGGTTGACCCATATCTATGGGATTGGCCTGAGCACCTCGCAGCGAGTGCTGAGCCTGGCCCGCGTCAGCCCGGACACCCGGGTGAAAGACCTGACCGAGGCCGAGGTTTCCGCTTTGCGCGAAGCCATCAGCGGCAACATAAAGGTCGAGGGTGACTTGCGCCGCGAGGTCCAGCTCAATATCAAGCGGCTGGATGAAATTGGCTCGTACCGCGGATTGCGCCACCGGCGCGGCCTGCCGGTGCGTGGCCAGCGCACCCGCACCAACGCCCGCACCCGCAAAGGTCCCAAGAAGACGGTGGCCGGGCGCGGCCGGCGTCGAGGCGCAAAGAAGAAGTAGCGCGTTTTTCATCGGATATCAGCGAGGGAACATGGCTCGAACTACAAAAGGCACCAGCCGAGCGGGTGCTCGCAAGAGCAAGAAAACCGTTGCGTTTGGACAGGCGCACATCTACGCCACCTTCAACAACACCATCGTCTCCATTAGCGATCAGCAGGGGAATGTGGTTTCGTGGGGCAGCGCCGGCACCTCCGGTTTCAAGGGTTCGCGAAAGAGCACGCCCTATGCTGCCCGGCTGGCAGCACAGCAGGCCACCCGCCAGGCGCAGGACATGGGCTTGCAGGAATTGGATATCTTTGTCAAGGGGCCGGGGCCGGGCCGTGAAGCCGCCATCCGGGCCATTCAGGGAATGGGCGTGAAGGTCAGGGCCATTAC
>CAYZNA010000021.1:0-6889 GCA_964478665.1 uncultured Anaerolineales bacterium | reverse complement strand
ATTACCGATGTGACTCCGGTGCCGCACAACGGCTGCCGCCCGCCTAAAAAACGCCGCGTCTAGTTTCCCGGCCAATCGGCCCGGTGGTCGAATCGTCCGGCGATCATCCCCTGGCTATTCGACCAGGCGACCATTTGATCACCTGACTATTCTGGAAGGAAAGAATGTCGAAGTTTACAGGACCAGTTTGCAAGCTGTGTCGCCGAGAAGGCGAGAAGCTTTATCTCAAAGGCGCGCGCTGTCTGACGCCCAGGTGCTCGTTTGAAAAGCGTGGCTATGCCCCTGGCATGCACGGCAAGAGTGGGCAGTTCCGCCGCAACCGGGAGTCGGACTATTCTCGCCAACTCCGGGCCAAGCAGCGGGCGCGCCGTGTGTACGGTGTGCTGGAGAAGCAGTTCCGCCGGTATTATGGCGAGGCGCTCAAGCGGCGCGGGCTTACCGGCCTTAACCTGCTCCAGATTCTGGAGTCCCGGATGGACAATGTGGTATACCGGTTGGGCTATGCCCAGAGCCGGGCGCAGGCACGCACCCTGGTTACGCACGGCCACTTCAACGTCAACGACCGGCGCACCGATGTGCCCTCCGTGGTACTCAAACCGGGCGACGTGATCAGTGTGCGCGAAGGCTCGCTGCGACGCCCGTACTTCAACGAGTTGAAGGCTGGCGGCGAAGACCGGCCTGCGCCCACCTGGCTCAGCCGGGATTGGAATCGCCTGGCCGGCAAGGTGGTTGGCTTGCCCGGACGGCAGGATATTGATGCCAATCTGAACGAGCAACTCATCGTCGAGTTCTACTCACGCTAGTGCATCGTTCCCCCCAGAATCTAGATCACCCAATTGTCCGGTGCGCGGTAGTTCACGGGTGCGCCGGGAGAGAGGGAAAGAAGTGACTGTTACTCACACTATGGTCATGCCCAAGATCGAGCGGGTGGCGGTGGCGCGCAACTACGGCAAATTTGCCATCGGCCCGCTTGAGAATGGTTATGGCGTAACGATTGGCAATGCGCTGCGTCGAGTGCTCCTTTCGTCGCTGGAAGGTGTCGCGGTGACCTCTGTCCGGGTTTCGGACGTGCATCACGAGTTCTCCGACATTCCCGGCGTAAAAGAGGACATGACCCAGCTCCTGCTGCAGATCAAGCAACTGCGGCTCATGATGGTGGATGGCGACACTGCCCGCCTGCAGCTCGAAGTGCGGGGTGAGGGCACGGTGACCGCTGCCGACATCATCCCGCCGCCGGAGGTTGAAATTACCAATCCCGAGCTTTACCTTTTTACGGTGGACAGCCCCCGCGCCGGCCTGGAGATCGAAATGACGGTCCAGCGCGGGCGGGGCTACTCCCCGGCGGAGGAGCGCGGACGGTTGCCCATTGGCGAGATGCCAGTGGACGCCATCTACAGCCCGGTGAAGCGCGTAAACTACGACGTGGAGCGGACAAGGGTGGGCCAGATTACCAACTTTGACCGGCTGGTGCTGGAAATCTGGACCGACGGCACCATTGCGCCGCAGACGGCCATGAGCCAGAGCGCCGAGATGCTCATGCTGCACCTGCGGCAGATTGCCGGGGTAACCGAGGAGAGTCTGCTGGGAATTGTGTCCGAGCACGCGGCGCCCGCCATGCCCAGTGAGATTTATGAGACCCCGATCGAGCAGCTAGACCTGAGCGTGCGCGTGTTCAACTCGCTCAAGCGCACCGGTATCACCAGCGTGGGTGAGGTGCTGGACATGTTGCATCGCGGCCCGGACGCCATGCTCTCCATCCGCAACTTCGGCGAGAAGAGTCTGGACGAACTGCGGGAGAAGATGCATGAGAAGGGGTTTATGAAGGACGAAGAGCCTGAGCCGGAAGTGGAGTTGATGGGATGAGGCATAAAGTTGCTGGTAAGAAGCTGGGCCGCTCTACCGGCCATCGCAATGCGATGCGCCGCACGCTGATGAACCAGCTTTTTGAACACGAACGTATCAAGACCACCCGCGCAAAGGCCCAGGCCATTCGCGGCGAGGCCGAGCGACTGATCACCCTGGCGCGGCGCGGCAACGACTCTGGCGAAGCGCAGATGGTGTCCGCCCGCCGCCTCGCGGCTGCCCGGCTGGCCAGCCCGGCGATGGTCAAGAAGCTGTTTGATGACATCGCCCCGCGCTTTGAATCTCACGAGCAGGGCGGTTACACGCGCATGTTGAAGCTGGGGCCGCGCCTGGGAGATGCGGCCGAGATGGTGATTCTGGAGCTGGTGGAGGAGTAAGCTGGCGCGCTTTCGTGCGACGGTCAGTTACGACGGCGCCGACTTCGAGGGCTTTCAGCGGCAGGCCGGCGGCCATCGAACGGTGCAGGGAGAACTGGAGGCGGCACTGAACCGCATCGGCTGGACTGGCCGGGCGGTGCTGGCGGCCGGTCGCACCGATAGCGGGGTTCACGCACTGGGGCAGGTTATTGCCTTTGACCTGGACTGGCGGCACGGCGAGGTCGTGCTGTTACGGGCGCTGAACGCCAACCTGCCGCCCGAAGTGGCCGTGCTGGCGATTGCACCGGCGCCGGCCGACTTTCACCCGCGCTTCTGGGCCAGCAGCCGTCGCTATCGCTACTCCATTTACAATTCTCCCGTCCGCCAGCCGCTCCGCGAGCGGTATGCCTGGCGGGTGTGGCCGGTCATGTCTCTTCCCCTGTTGGAGGCAGCCCAGGCCGATCTGCCAGGCGAACACGACTTTGCCAGTTTTGGCCGCGCCCCGCAGCCCGCAGGCCATACCGTGCGCCGGGTGCTGCAGGCCCGCTGGCAATGTCTCCCGGCCGGGCCGGGTGAAGATGGAGATTGGTGGGTCTTTGAGATCGAGGCCGAGGCGTTTCTGTATCAGATGGTTCGCAGTCTGGTCGGCACGCTGAAGCAAGTTGCTACCGGTGAGCGCACCCCCGAGGACTTTCGGACCGCGTTCGAAGCCCGGCGCCGTGAAATGGCCGGCCCGACCGCCCCGGCGTGTGGGCTGTGCCTGATTGAAGTGAAATACGAAACCTGAGGGAAACGCAGTGGAGAAAACCTACTATCCCAGGGCCGCCGACCTCTCCCACGATTGGTACGTGGCAGACGCCAGTGGCCAGACATTGGGCCGCCTGGCTGCCCACATTGCCCGGGTGCTGCTTGGCAAGCACAAACCCGTTTTCACGCCCGGCGTGGATACCGGCGACTACGTGGTTGTGGTCAACGCAGAGAAGTTGGTGGTGACCGGCAAGAAGCTGACCGAGAAGGTGTACCACCGGCATACCATGTATCCCGGCGGGCTGCGCAGCATCAACCTGCGCGATCAGTTGCAGCGACACCCCGAACGGGTGATCACCGCCGCCGTGCGCGGCATGTTGCCCAGGAACAAGTATGGCCGGAGGGTGATCAAAAAGCTCAAGGTGTACGCCGGCCCCGAGCATCCGCATCATGCCCAGCAGCCCAGGCCGCTGGACGAATGACCGGCAAGGAAGAGAGAGTTATGTCCGACCAGTATTACGAGGGGATTGGCCGCCGCAAGGCCAGCTCGGCCCGCGTGCGTGTGATGTCCGGCAACGGCGCAGTCGTCATCAACGGCAAGCCCGGCGAGGCGTACTTCCCGCGCATGGGTGATTACCAGAACGTGCTGGCGCCGCTGCGCACCACCGGCAACGAAGGCCGGGTGAGCGTGAGCGTGATCGTGCAAGGCGGGGGCGTCACCGGCCAGGCGGATGCGGTGCAGCATGGCCTGGCCCGCGCGCTCATCCAGATGAGCGAGGAGTTCCGGCCTGTGCTGCGCAAAGCCGGCTATCTGACCCGCGACGACCGCATCAAAGAGCGCAAAAAGCCCGGCCTCAAGCGCGCCCGCAAGGCGCCCACCTTCACCAAGCGGTAGACCGGCAGATTCGACCGCAGTGATTCTTGATCAGCCGAGGGACGCAAGCGTTTCTCGGCTGATTTACGTCCCGTCTATGGCCGCTCACATCACCATTCTGGGCCTCGGGCCGGGGGACCCGGCCCTGCTCACGCGCGAGGCGTGGCAGGAGCTGGCCGGCGCGCAGGAAATCTACGCCCGCACCCGGCGCCATCCTACCCTCGACGGCCTGCCGGCCGCGCTCACCGTGCACAGTTTCGACACCCTGTACGAGTCGCACGAGGACTTCGGTGCGGTCTACCAGGCCATCGTGGCCCGCGTGCTGGCCCTCGGCCAGCGGCCGGGAGGGGTGATCTATGCCGTGCCGGGCGATCCGCTGATCGGGGAGGCCACTACTGCCCGCCTGCTGGCCGAGGCCCCGACCCGCGGCCTGCGCGTGCGCCTGATCCATGGCCTGTGCTTTGTAGAGCCGTGCCTGGGCTTGCTGGGCGTGGACGCGTTGGCCGGGCTGTTCGTGGCCGACGCCCTCGACCTGGCTGCCCGCCACCACCCTCCCTTCCACCCCGACGCCCCGGCCCTGATCGCTCAACTCTACTCCCCCGCGCTGGCCTCGGACGTGAAGCTGTGCCTGATGAACCAGTACCCGGACGACCATCCGATCCACTTGATCCACGCTGCCGCGACCTCCGGGGCCGCGCTGGAGTCCCTGCCGCTTTACCAGCTGGACCGTAGCGCACGCATCGCCCACCTGACCTCGCTCTTCGTGCCCGCACTGCCGGCTGCCGCCTCCTTTGAGGCCTTTCAGGAGACCATTGCTCACCTGCGCGCCCCGGACGGCTGCCCATGGGACCGCGAGCAGACTCACCAGAGCCTGCGCGGCAACCTGCTGGAGGAGGCCTACGAGGCCCTGGCGGCGCTGGACGCCGATGACCCGGACGCCATGCGCGAGGAGTTCGGCGATCTGCTGCTGCAGATCGTGCTCCAATCTCAGATCGCGCTGGAGGCCGGCGAATTCTCGCTGGCCGAGGTGGTCCATGACATTAACGCCAAGCTCGTCCGCCGCCACCCGCACGTTTTCGAGGGCCTGCAAGTGGACGGTGTGGCGGAGGTGTTGCACAACTGGGAGCAACTCAAGGCCCGCGAGCGCGAGGGCGACGGCGGCAGGGGCGGCGGATTGCTGAGCAGTATCCCGCCCGCCATGCCGGCCCTGGAACTGGCGAGCGCCTATCAGCGCCGGGTGGCGCGGGTCGGCTTCGACTGGCCGGACCTGGCCGGGGTGCAGCACAAGATTCAGGAGGAACTGGCCGAAGTGGCCTCGGCGGCGCCGGCCGAGCGCGCCGCCGAGCTGGGCGACCTGCTCTTCGCCGTGGTCAACTATGCCCGCTGGCTGGAGGTAAACCCGGAAATCGCGCTGCGCGAGGCCGCTGCGCGCTTCCGGCGCCGCTTTGAGTGGGTGGAAGCTGCCGCCGGCAGCGGCAGCATGGAGGCCATGTCCCCGGCTGAACTGGATGCGCTGTGGCAGTCCGCCAAAGCAACTGAGGCCGGTTAAACAGAAGAGAGCCGCCACAAGCGACTCTCTCTGCCGGGTTTTGCAACTGTCGGGGCGAGAGGATTTGAACCTCCGACCTCACGGACCCGAACCGTGCGCTCTAGCCGGGCTGAGCCACGCCCCGAACAACCGCAATTATAGCCCATTGCCAGCTACCTGGCAAGACCGTTCTGCTCCCCTTCCCCCGCCCGGACAACGCCTCCCGCGATGCTATAATCCTGCCATCTCCCCATTCCCCATTCCGCATTCCCCATTCCCCTCATGCCCTCCCGCCTCACACGCCTCGAACTCCACGGCTACAAAACCTTCGCCAGCCGCACCGAATTCCAGTTCGCCCCCTCGGTGACAGCCATCGTCGGGCCGAACGGCAGCGGCAAGAGCAACATCGCCGACGCCGTGCGCTGGGTGCTGGGCGAACAAGCCTACAGCACCCTGCGCGGCAAGCGCACCGAAGATATGATCTTCGCCGGCTCGCAGAGTCGTTCCCCGGCCGGGCTGGCCTCGGTGCTGATTACCTTCGACAACGCCGACGGCTGGCTGCCCATCGAATTCGCGGAGGTCAGCGTGGGGCGCCGGGCTTACCGCGACGGCAAGAACGAATATCTGATCAACGGCCAGAGAGTGCGCCTGCGGGACATCACCGAGCTGCTGGCCCGCTGCGGCCTGGGCGAACGCACTTACAACATCGTCGGCCAGGGACTGGTGGACAGCGCCCTGTCGCTGCGGGCCGAGGACCGCCGGGCGCTGTTCGAGGAGGCCGCCGGCATCGGCTTGCAGCGCCAGAAGCGCGAAGAGGCCCTGCGCCGGCTGCAGGCCACCCGGCACAATCTGGAGCGAGTGGAAGACATCCTGGCCGAACTGCGCCCGCGGCTGCGGGGGCTGGAACGGCAAGCGCGGCGCGCCGGCGAGTACGAGCAGGTGCGGACTGACCTCAAGGCCTTGCTGCGGGTATGGTACGGCTACCACTGGCACGCAGCGCAGCAAGAACTGCTGGCCGCCCGCAAGCAGGCCGAGCAGGCCGAGCGCCAGCGCGCCGCGCTGCTCCAACACGAGCAGGCGCTAGAGGCCGAACTCGCCGCCCGTCGCGGGCGCATCGCCGCCCTGCGCGGCCAACTGGCCGAGTGGCAGCGTGAGTTAGCGCGGCAGATTGCCGAACGTGAGGCCCTGGGGCGCGACCTGGCCGTCGCCGGCGAGCGCGCCCGCGCCCTGGCCGAGGCCCGCGAACAGGCTGCCGCCGAGATCGTCGCCCTGCAGGCCGCCCTGACCGGCCACCAGGGGCGCCTGGGGGCCGCCGAGGGCGAGCACGCCGCCCTGCAAGACGAGGCCGCCGAGGCCGCCCGCCAATCGCAGGCAGCGCAGGCCAGGCTGCATGCCCACGAAACCCGGCGCGCGGCGCTCCGGCAAGAGCAAAACGCTGCCCGCCGCACCCTGGAGAGCCTGACCGACCGCCTGGCAGAAGTGCGTGTGCGTCGCTCGCAGTTTGGCCAACGACGCGAACAA
>CAYZNA010000020.1:14376-20974 GCA_964478665.1 uncultured Anaerolineales bacterium | reverse complement strand
GTTTGCGCCCGGCGGTTTGCGCCCCGTAGAGGGCGCACGCTTCGCGCCATGCGCCTGTTTCGCGACCGGTTTGCGCGGGGAGGTTTGTGAGCCATGTGCCGCAGAATCATTGGCTGGACCAGCGTGCTGCTCGTATTGTTGGCAGCCTGTGCGCCCCTGCCCCCGCCGGGAGCCTCCGCCACCGTCGCCCCCATTGCCCTTCCCACCCCCGGCGCCACCGCCGGCCCGGCTGCCCCTCCCACCCCCGGCGCCAGCCCCGCCCCCTCCAGTGGAATCGAAGGCCAGATTCTGATCGGGCCGGCTTGCCCGGTGGTGCAAATAGGCAGCCCCTGCCCGGACCAACCCTTTCAGGCCACGGTCAACGTGCTGAGCACAGCCGGCGCGCAGGTGCTGCAATTTCAGAGCGACGCCCGCGGCCGCTTCCGCGTTGCCCTGCCGCCCGGCAGCTATGTCCTGCGGCCCGAATCGCCCGGCGGCCCCACCCGCGCCCCGGAGCAGACGGTCACCGTGCAGCCCGGCGCGTTTGCTCAGGTGACCATCACCTATGACAGCGGCATTCGCTGATTGTCCCCGCGCGCCGGCGCCCCCAGCGCCGCCTTTCTATTCAGGATAGGCGGCGTTGCCTTTTTCGGCCACGCCACCTATGAGTTCTGTCATTTCGTGCGGGCCATCTGTCACGTCTCTTCCGTTTTATGTCATCATACTGAGGAAACCTGCGTTGACCAACGCGGGCCATGCTGGTACTCTCTGGCACAAGTGCATAGGATTGCATAGATTTACCCGTTTCCAGGCAAGCTCTCACCTCGCGCTTACGTATGCCTCAGATAGCCGCCGACTCTCCTGACTGGATGACACTCAGCGAAGCGGCCCGCTATCTGGGCGTACACCCCACCACGCTCCGTCGTTGGTCCGATGCCGGTGAATTGCCGGTGGCGCTCACCCCCGGCGGTCACCGGCGCTTTATGCCGCACGACCTGACTCAGTTTGCCACCCGCCGCTGCCGGTTGCGCGCGGTGGGGGGCGTGGAGCAACTGTGGGCCGATAAGGCGCTGGCGCAAACCCGCCAGTCTCTGGCCGTGCTTCCGCCCGCGACCTGGCTGAGCACGCTCAGCGAATCCGACCGCGAGCACAAGCGCCAGCTTGGCCGGCGGCTGCTGGGCCTCGCCATGCAATACATCGCCGGCGAAGACCCGGCGCTGCTGGAAGAGGCCCGCACCATCGGGCACGCCCACGCCCACAACGCCCTCCAGAACGGGCTGGCGCTGACCGAGGCCCTGCAGGCCGCGCTGTTCTTCCGCGACTCATTGGTGGAGGTCGCCCTGCAGATGCCGGAAGCGGCCAACATCGAGCCGCAGTCCAATCTGCGCCTGTTGCGCCGCATCAATGCGCTGCTCAACACCGTTCAACTGGCTGTCGTCGAAGCATTCGAAAAACCACTCACCGCCTGAGCCATCATGCCCATCCTCTGCCTCGGCCTCAACCACACCACCGCTCCCCTCGATTTGCGCGAACAACTGGCGTACTCCCCACCAGCCCTCAAAGCGGCATTGGCCCGGATGGGCTGCGGAAGAGCCTCCGCCGGCCTCCCGGTTTCCGAACTGGCCGTGCTCTCCACCTGCAACCGGCTGGAGGTTTATGCCGCCGCCCCGGACGGGATCCCTGCCCCCGCCGTCTTTGCCGCCCTGCAGGATTTTCTGGCCGAGACCCGGGGCCTGCCCCCCGAGCAGTTTGCCCCTCACCTGTACCGCTTTGCCGGCCCGCAGGCGGTCCGCCACCTGTGCCGGGTGGCCGCCGGGCTGGATTCGCTGCTGCTGGGCGAGCCGCAGATCCTCGGCCAGGTGGCGGAGGCTCTGGAGGTAGCCCGGGGACAGGGAGCCGCAGGGCCGATTCTCACCGCCCTCTTTCGCGCTGCCATCCACGCCGGCAAGCGCGCCCGCACCGAGACCGGCATCAGCCGCAACTCGTCTTCCGCCGGCTCGGTGGCCGCGCGCCTGGCAGGTGAGATTCTGGGCGATCTGGGAGCGGCGCGGGCGCTGGTGCTGGGCGCCGGGGAAATGGGCAAGATTGCAGCCGAGGCGTTGTGGGCGCGGGGCGTGCGCAGCATCGCGGTCGCCAGCCGCACCCGCGCGCGCGCCGCAGAGCTGGCCGGGCGCTGGCAGGGCGAAGCGGTCGTGTACGAAGAGCTGCCCGCCGCGCTGGCCGCCGCCGACATTGTGATTGCCGCCTCCGGCGCGCCGCACTTGCTGGTCAGCGCCGGGCTGGCCCGCGAGGCCCTGTCCCGACGCTCGAAGTTCCCGCTTGCGGGGCCGGAGCGCCCACTGCTGTTCATTGATCTGGCCGTGCCCCGCGACGTGGACCCCGACGTGCGACACCTGCCGGGCGCTGTCCTCTACGACCTCGACCAACTGCACGAGCAACTGGGCGAGTCCCTCGCCGGGCGGCAGGCGGCCGTGCCGCTGGTGGAGGCCATCATCGCCGCCGAGGTGGAGGCCTTTGCGGAATGGCAGCGCCGGCTGGCGATCGCGCCGGTCATCCGCGACCTGCGCTGCCGGGCCGACACGATCTGCCGCGGCGAGGTCGAAAAGACCCTGCGCTACCTGCCCGAACTGACCGATAGCGAACGCGCCCACATTCAGGCGCTGGCCTCCGCTGTGGCTAAGAAGCTGCTGCACGAACCCACCCTGCGCCTGAAAGCCGAGGCCGGCAACGGCCACGCCGCCGAATACGCCGCTGCCGTTCGACACCTTTTTGCGTTGAATGGCTGACCCCACTTACCACTTACCACTTACCACTTACTAATTACCGGTAAGTGGTAGGTAGTAATTCCTCATGCACCCTCCCTCCGATATCTTCACCGCCGGCGCTCGCGCCTCCGCCCTCGCCCGCCGGCAGACAGGTTGGGTGCTGGCCCGGCTGCGCGAAGCGTGGCCCGGGCTGGCGCCGGAGACTCGGCTCTTTGTCACCGCCGGCGATCGGGTGCTGGATCGCCCCCTGCCGGAAATCGGCGGCAAGGGCCTGTTTACCGAGGAGCTGGAAAATGCCCTGCGCGCCGGGGAGATTGACTTCGCGGTGCATTCGTTGAAGGACCTGCCGATTGACGACGCCCCCGGCCTCACCCTCGGCGCCATCCCCGCCCGCGCCGACGCCCGCGACGCGCTGATTTCTCCCGCCGGATGGGCGCTGGCCCCCGATTGCCGCAATCGGGGGCTGGCCGCGCTGCCGCCGGGCGCCCGCGTGGGTACCTCCAGCCTGCGCCGCGCGGCCCAACTGCTGGCCGCCCGCCCCGATCTCAGCATCCTGCCCCTGCGCGGCAACGTGGATACCCGCCTGCGCAAGGCCCTCGCCGGGGAGTACGATGCCATTGTGCTGGCCGCCGCCGGGCTGCTGCGGCTGGGCCTGGGCGAGCACATTACCGAGACCCTGCCCCTCGAGGTGCTGTTGCCTGCGCCGGGGCAGGGCGCGCTGGCCGTCCAGTGCCGCGCCGGCGACGCCGCCACGCTCGCGCTTCTGGCCCCCCTCGACGACCTGCCCACCCGCGCCGCCGTCACCGCCGAACGCACCTTCCTGCAAGCCCTCGGCGGAGGCTGCTCCGCCCCGGTCGCGGCCCATGCAGCGTTGAACGTTGAACGTTGGACGTTTAACGTTCAACGTTCAACGTTAACCCTGACCGCCCTCGTCGCCTCCCCCGACGGCCGCCGCGTGATCCGCCTCTCCGAAACCGGAACTGACCCGCTGGCCCTTGGCCGCGAACTGGCCAGTCAGGCCCTCGCTCAGGGCGCCGGAGAACTGCTGCTACGACCTTCCACTCTCCACTCCCCACTCTCCACTCCCCACTCTCCACTCCCCACTCTCCACTCTCTCAGCGGCAAGCGCATCCTCGTCACCCGCCCGCGCGCCCAGGCCGCCGAACTGTGCGACAGGCTGGCTGCCCTCGGCGCCGTCCCGATCCTCTTCCCCACCATCGAAATCGCCCCGCTGGAAGACTACGCCGCGCTGGACGAGGCCATCCGGGGACTGGCGCAATATCGCTGGGTTATCTTTACCAGCGTCAACGGGGTGGCGGCGTTCTGGAATCGGTCAGACCTGTCAGGTCTTAAATACCTGACAGGTCTTCCGCGTGTGGCCGCCATCGGCCCGGCCACTGCCCGCGCGCTGGAAGAGCGCGGCGTGCAGCCCGCCTTCATCCCGGAGGAGTACGTGGCCGAGGCCATCGCCCCGGGGCTGGGGGAGGTGGCCGGGGAGCGAATCCTGCTGCCCCGCGCCGAGATCGCCCGCGAGGCGCTGGCCGCCGAACTCCGTCAACGCGGCGCAACCGTGGACGAAATCGCCGCCTACCGCACCCTGCCCGCCGCCCCGGACCCCAACGGCCTGCCCGAGCTGCGCCGGTCGGTGGACGCCATCACCTTCACCAGCGCCTCCACCGTGCGCAACTTCGCAGTACTCACCGCGCAGACCCGCGAGGTCTTGGAGACCTCGCGGGTCTCGCCAATCATCGCCTGCATCGGCCCCATCACCGCCGCCGCCGCCCGCGAAGCCGGCCTGCCGGTGCACATCATCGCCCCCCGCGAAGCGTACACCACCGACGGCCTGCTCGCCGCCCTGACCGACTACTTCTCCCGCCAACCATGACAACTCCTCACTCCCCACTCCCCACTCCCCACTCGCACCGCCCCCGCCGCCTGCGTCACTCCCCGGCCCTGCGCGCCATGCTGCGCGAAACCGCGCTCGCCCCGGACGACTTCATCTACCCGCTCTTCGTCACCCACGGACGGGATACGCAAAACGAAGTCCCCTCCATGCCCGGCGTCTTCCAGTGGTCCCCGGACCGCCTGCCGCGCGAGGCCGAGTCCATCGCCGCGCTCGGCATCCCGGCGGTGATCCTGTTTGGCCTCCCGGCGCAGAAAGACCCGGTGGGGCTGGAGAACTTTGCCCCGGACGGCATCGTGCAGCAGGCCGTGCGCACGATCAAAAGCGCAGTGCCTGAGATGGTGGTTGTCACCGATGTCTGCCTGTGCGAGTACACCGATCACGGCCACTGCGGGGTGTTGAACGACGGCCATCATCGTCACCTGCCCGAAGGCTACGTGCTCAACGACGAAACGCTGGAGGTGCTGGCAAAGGTGGCCGTCTCCCACGCGGAGGCCGGGGCGGACATCGTGGCCCCCTCCGGGATGATGGATGGGATGGTGGCCGCCATCCGGGCCGGGCTGGATGGCGCCGGGTTCGAGCACCTGCCCATCCTGTCGTACGCGGTCAAATACGCCTCCGCCTTTTACGGCCCCTTCCGCGACGCGGCCCAGGGCGCGCCGAAGTTCGGCGACCGCAAAACCCATCAAATGGACCCGGCCAATGCCCGCGAGGCGCTGCGCGAGGCCGCGCTGGATGTGGCCGAGGGCGCCGACATGCTGATGGTCAAGCCGGCGCTGCCCTACCTGGACATCGTCCGCCAGACCCGCGAGCAGTTCCCGGGAGTGCCGCTGGCGGCCTATAACGTCAGCGGGGAATACGCCATGGTCAAAGCCGCAGCGGCCAATGGCTGGCTGGACGAGCCGCGCGTCGTGCTCGAACTGCTCACCTCCATCAAACGCGCCGGCGCCGATCTCATCATCACCTACCACGCGAAGGACGCCGCCCGATGGCTCAAATAACCGCCCAATCCCCAATCCCCAATCTCCAATCTCCAGTTACCAATCCCCAATCTCCAGTTACCAATCCCCAATCTCCAGTTACCAATCCCCACGCGAAGCGTCCAGTTACCAATCCCCAATCTCTCTCCTCCCGCGCTGCCGCCGAACGCCAGTTGCACAACCGCCACATGCTGGAGGCCGATTTCGACCTCGCCCCCTTCACCATCGCGTGGGAGGTCACCCGCGCCTGCGCCTTTGCCTGCGTGCACTGCCGCGCCGACGCCCAGCACCAGCGCGACCCGCGCGAGCTGACCACCGAGGAGGGCTACCGGCTGCTGGAGCGCTTCAAAGCCTTCGGGGCGCCGATTGTGATCTTCACCGGCGGCGATCCGATGATGCGCCGCGATCTGTTTGATTTGATCCGCTATTGCAGCGATCTTGGCCTGCGCGCTTCCCTGACCCCCACCGCCACCGCCCTCCCGACCGTGGACCGGCTGCGGCAGGCGAAGGAGGCCGGCGTGCGCCGGGTGGCCCTCAGCCTCGACGCCCCCTCCGCCGAGGTGCACGATGCCTTCCGCCAGGTGCCCGGCTCGTGGGAGCGCACGATGAAGATTCTGCACAACGCCCGCGAGGTGGGGTTGAGCGCGCAGGTCAACACCACCGTCACCCGCCACAACCTGGGACTGCTGCCGGAGATGGTGGAATTTGTGCTGGCCGTGGGCGCGGTGCAGTGGAGCGTCTTTTTTCTCGTGCCCACCGGGCGCGGCCAGCTCGCGGACATGATCTCTGCTGAGGAGCACGAGCGCACCTTCCACTGGCTGTACGCGCTCTCGCAGAGCGCCCCGTTCGACATCAAAGCCACCGCCGCGCCCATGTACCGGCGGGTGGCGATTGAGCAGCGGCGCCTCACCCCCTTTCCCCCTTCCCTGCCAGGGAAGGGGGCCGGGGGGATAGGTGGGGGTGAGGTCTTT
>CAYZNA010000020.1:6934-14276 GCA_964478665.1 uncultured Anaerolineales bacterium | reverse complement strand
TCCCCCTTCCCTGCCAGGGAAGGGGGCCGGGGGGATAGGTGGGGGTGAGGTCTTTCAAGGCGCCGGCTTCCAGTACGCCGACGGCCTCAACCGCCCGGTTAAAGGCGTGAACGACGGGCGCGGCTTTCTGTTCATTTCGCATACCGGCGAGATCATGCCCTCCGGCTTTCTGCCGGTCTCGGCCGGCAACGTGCGCGAGGTGGACGTGGTAGAAATCTATCGCGACCACCCGCTCTTCCGCGATCTGCGCGACCCGGCGAAGTTGAAGGGGCGCTGTGGCCGCTGCGAATATCGCGTGGTGTGCGGCGGCCAGCGCGGCCGGGCGTATGCCCTTACCGGGGACTATCTCGAAAGCGACCCGGCCTGTGTGTACCGGCCGGCGTAAGGCAAAGCGAGAGCGGGGAAAAGATGCGGAATCAAAACGGCGCGAGTATACCCGCACCGCCCATGGAGGAGACAGAGCGAGGCCAGGCCCTGAACTACCGCGAGGAGGCCTCAAACACCGTGATCCCCACCAGCGCTCGGTCACGGTAATTGAGCAGAATGCCGTCGTCGCGCATCTCGCTGTGGGTCGCCTTCTGCGGGCGGGCGAAACTCAGATACAGCACGTCGGCCTCCGCATCGTAATCCGCCACCAGCCGGCGAGTCGCCAGACCGAGCAGAGGTCGGACCAGCTGCAATGTATTGGGGAGCAAAGTTGGTTCCAGTGTTATCGTTGCCATAGGATTGCCTGCCGATTGATCTTGTGCGTGACGTACGCCGAAAGGATGAAACCGTCGTCTTGTGAAATCTCTTTGTACACAACAGCCAGATAGCGTCCTTTGCCCGAACCCCGGACTGCCAGCAAAGCGCCACCGTAGCCTCTCAGAACGACATCCGGCGATTCAACAGCTTCCAGAATGTCATCGTACCGACCGGCGAGGTAATCGTGGTTCTCGACAATATGGAACCAGCGTTCAGTCGTCATTCGAATGGGTACGCCGTTGACAGAGTAAACAATATCCACCTGAAGCATCCTCGCGGTGGTGGTTTCGCATAATTGTAATACCGGACCAGTTTTTTTACGAATGAAAACCGTCAACGAATCTTCCCGCTTCCTGCGCGCCTGCCGCCACCAGCCGGCCGACTGCACGCCCGTCTGGTTCATGCGCCAGGCCGGGCGCTACATGCCGGAATACCGCGCCATCCGCGCAAAGCACACCCTGCTGGAAATCTGCGCCCAACCCGACCTGGCCGCCGAGATCACCCTGCAGCCGGTGCGCGCCCTCGATGTGGATGCCGCCATCCTGTTCGCCGACATCCTGCTGCCGCTGATCCCCATGGGCGTGCGGCTGGAGTTTGCCGCCGGCGAGGGGCCGCTGATCCACAACCCGGTCCGCACCCCGGCCGGCGTGGCCGCCCTGCGCCCGGTGGACCCGCGCGAGAGCCTCGGGCACGTGCTGGAGGCCGTGCGGCTGGTCCGCCGCGAGCTGGGCGGCGATCCCCCGCTCATTGGCTTCGCCGGCGCCCCGTTCACCCTCGCCAGCTACCTCATCGAGGGCGGCGCCTCGCGCAGCTACCTCCGGGCCAAAGGGCTGATGTACAGCGACCCGGCGACGTGGCACGCGCTGCTGGGCAAGCTGGCCCGCGTGGTCGCCGATTACCTCGTGGCACAGGTGGAGGCCGGCGCGCAGGCGGTGCAGCTTTTCGATAGCTGGGTTGGCGCCCTCAGCCCGGACGACTACCGCGAATACGTGCTGCCCCACTCCCGGGCCGTGCTCCAGGCCGCGCAGGCCGCCGGAGCGCCGGTCGTCCATTTTGGCACCGGCACGGCCACCCTGCTGCCACTGATGAAACAGGCCGGCGGTGACGTGATCGGCCTCGACTGGCGCACCCCGCTGGATTGGGGCTGGGCGACTCTGGGGCCGGATACCGCCGTGCAGGGGAATCTTGACCCTGTGGCTTTGTTCGCCCCCCTGCCCGAACTCCGCCGCCGGGTGACCGGGATCCTGGCCCGGGCCGGGGGCCGGCCGGGACACATCTTCAACCTCGGCCACGGCATCCTGCCGGATACCCCGGTGGAGAACGTGAGGGCCGTGGTGGAAATGGTGCACGAGTTTTCAGTCAGAGATTGGGGATTGGACGCTTTGCGTGGAGATTGGAGATTGGAGATTGAGAGCACGCCCGGCTTCCAATCTCCAATCCCGGCGAGGGAGGTTGCATGAACCTCAACTGGATCGGTCCGGTGTCCGCTGCTGCCACATTCTTCAGCATCTGGTTGGGGCACGTGGGCGTGCGCAAAATCGAAGCTGCCTCCCCGACCATCTGGCTGCCGGCCGCCGGCGCGCTGGCCCTCGGGCTGGCGCTGGAGGTCGGGGCGCTGCTGAGCGACAGCCTGCATCTGTCCGGGGCGCTGGGCATCGTGGGCATCACCCTGCTGTGGGACGCGCTGGAGTTCAGCCGGCAGCACAAGCGGGTGAAGCACGGCCACGCCCCGGCCAACCCGGCCAATCCGCGCCACGCCCGGCTGCTGGCGGAAAGTCCGGCCACCACCACGGCGGACTGGTTGAAGCGCGAGCCGCTCGGGCGCAAGGAGCATGAACAATGAACTTCTTCGGACTCGCCCTCGGCCTCGCCACCCTCGTCATTATTGGCCTCGGCTTCGTGTGGGTGATTCGGGGCGAATACTACTTCGGTTACCTGTGGTGGCCGTACGTGATGGGCGGCGGCGCGGCCCTGATCGTCCTCTCGCTGTTCCTGCCGGGGAGGTGGCTGCCGGCACTGCTGGGCGCCTTCGGCGCCTCGCTGGTGTGGGGTTCCACCGAGCTGAAAGAGCAGGCGGTGCGCGGCGAGATTGGCTGGTACCCCTTCAACCCGAAGCCAAAGCCGCAGCCGCCGTTTGTGGAGCAGATCAAGAAGTGGCCGGCGCCGCATCTGTGAGGGCAGCAGGCGGGGCATCCCCATGCCCCGACGTTGTGATTATCGGCGGGGGGATTGCCGGGCTGGCGGCGGCCTATCGTCTGACTCGCGCCGCGCCTGGCCTCGCCCTCACGCTCGTGGAGTCCGGGCCGCGCCTCGGCGGCAAGATCCTCACCGAACGGGTAGACGGCTTTGTGATCGAGGGCGGGCCGGATACCTTCCTCTCGTACAAGCCGCGCGGGGTGGGGCTGTGCCGGGAGCTGGGGCTGGAAGACAGGCTGCACGGCACCAACCCCGAGCAACGCCGCACCTACGTCATGCGCGGCGGCCGGCTGCACGATTTGCCCGAGGGCCTCACCGGGCTGATCCCCTCGCGCTTCGGGCCGATGCTCAAGAGCGGGCTGATCTCGCCCCTCGGCAAGTTGCGCATGGGGCTGGATTACCTCATCCCGCCGCGAACCGCGGACGGCGACGAGTCGCTGGCCGCCTTCGTCGAGCGCAGGCTGGGGCGCGAGCTGTACCGGCGCATGATCGAGCCGCTGCTGAGCGGCATCTACGCCGGCGATGGGGCGCAGTTGAGCCTCGCCGCCACCTTCCCCCAACTGCGCCAGGCGGAACTGGAGCACGGCGGGCTGATCCGGGGCATGCTGGCGGCGAAGAAGGACGGGGCCGCGAGGCCGTCCGGCAGGTCGGCCTTCCTCACCCCCACTACCGGCCTGGCCGAAATCGTGGAGGCGCTGGAGGCGCGGCTGGCCGGGGCCGAGATCCGGCTGGGGAGCGGGGCAGCGCTCGTGGGGCGGGGAACCCGGTCCGGGTACCGGATCACGCTGGGGAGCGGGGAAACGCTGCACGCCGGGGCAGTAATCCTCGCCACCCCGGGATACGTCACCGCCGGCCTCGTGGCCGGCCTTGATCCCGATCTGGCGGCTGCCCTGCGCGGCATCCCCTACGCCTCCACCGCCACGGTTTCGGCCGCCTATCCCCTGAGCGACATCCCCCGCCCGCTGGACGGCTACGGCTACATCATCCCCGGCGCGGAGGGGCGGCCAATTCTGGCCTGCACGTGGACCAGCACCAAGTTCCCGCACCGCGCGCCGCAGGGTTACGGGCTGATCCGGGCCTTTGTTGGCCGGGCCGGGCAGGCGCTGGAGGCCTCCGACGAGGAGCTGCTGGCGATGGCCCGCGCGGAGTTGCGCGATGTGCTGGGGATCACTGCCGCGCCGCTGCTCTGGCGCGCCTTCCGCTGGCCGGCGGCCATGCCGCAGTACACGTTGGGCCACCCGCAGCGGCTGGCGACCATCGAACGGCGGCTGGCCGTCCAGCCGGGGCTGTTTCTGGCCGGGGCCGCCTATCGCGGGATCGGGATTCCGGACTGTATTGCGTCGGGGGAGGCGGCTGCGGAAGGGGCGGCGCAGTTCCTCGACAAGCCGGCCCGAGCTATCTGATGGGGCCGAATTCCTGGCGCGTGATCCCGAGTTCGCGGATGACGGCGCGCACGGTTCCGGGAGCGAGGTCGCTGGCACCCCAGTCGGGAACCACCGTCACTCGGTCCGTGACTGGATTGTGCCACTTGCGATGGGACCCGCGGCCGCCTGCGAGTTCCTCACAGCCCAGTTCGCGCAGCCGCCGGGCAAGGTCACGGTACTTCACGCGGCGGACACCAGCATTTCAAGAGTCTCTTCCCGGTCTGCAGCGATTGGCTGAAGTGCCGCCGGCGGCGATTTTCCCAATTCGGCCCATGCCTCCAGCAAAGCCGACAGGGCCTCCTGAACATGGGCTTGAATTTCCGTCGCCGTTCGACCCTCGGTCACGAGGCCGGGAACATCGGGGCTGGTCACGGTGAAAACCCCATCAGGATTCGGCTCCAGCGTCAAGCGAATGCGGTAGTTCCTCATTTTCCACCTCAGCTTCCAATTCTAGTCAGATTCTCCCCCGAGGCAACCATGCTGCAAACCAATCGCTCAACCGAACTCTTCGCCGAAGCCTGCACCCTGCTGCCCGGCGGGGTGGATTCGCCGGTGCGCGCCTTCCGCGCGGTGGGCGGGGGGCCGCTGTTCATCGAATGCGGCGAGGGCGCGTATCTTTTCGACGTGGACGGCAATCGCTTTGTGGACTATGTGCTTTCGTGGGGGCCGCTGATCCTGGGGCACGCGCATCCGCGCGTGGTACAGGCGCTGGCGGAGGCCACCGCTCGCGGGACCAGCTACGGCGCGCCCTCTCCGCTGGAGATCGAGCTGGCGAAGTTGATCCGGGCGTTCATGCCCGGCATCGAGATGCTGCGCTTCGTCAACTCCGGCACCGAGGCCACCATGAGCGCCCTGCGGCTGGCGCGGGCCTTCACCGGGCGGCACAAGATCGTCAAGTTTGAGGGCTGCTACCACGGCCACGCCGATTTGTTGCTGGTGCAGGCCGGCTCGGGGGTGGCCACCCTCGGCTTGCCGGATTCGCCGGGCGTGCCCCCGGCCACCGTGGCCGATACGCTGGTGGCGCCGTTCAACGATCTGGCTGCCGTGCAGCGGCTGTTCGAGCGGTTCCCGCGCCAGATTGCGGCGGTGATCGTGGAGCCGGTGGCCGGCAACATGGGCGTGGTGCCCCCGGCGGCGGATTTCCTTCCCGGACTGCGGGAGGTCACGCGGGTGAGCGGCGCGCTGCTGATCTTCGACGAGGTGATGACCGGCTTCCGCGTGCACCCCGGCGGGGCGCAGGCCCTGTACGGGATCGCGCCCGACCTGACGGCGCTGGGCAAGGTGATCGGGGGCGGGCTGCCGGTGGGCGCCTACGGCGGGCGGCGCGAGATCATGCAAATGGTCGCCCCGGCCGGGCCGGTGTATCAGGCCGGCACGCTCTCCGGCAACCCGCTGGCGATGACCGCCGGAATCGAGACCCTGCGCGAGTTGCAGCGGCCCGGAACGTGGGAGGCGCTGGAGGGCGCCGCCTCCCGGTTGGAGGCCGGGCTGCGTGCTGCGGCGCGGGAGGCCGGGGTGGCGGCCGTGGTCCAGCGGGTGGGGACCATGTTCACAACCTTCTTCAGCGACGGCCCGGTCGCCAACTGGGCCACGGCAAAGACCGCCGACACTGCGCGCTTTGGGGCGTTCTTCCGCGCCATGCTGGAGGGCGGGGTGTATCTGGCGCCGTCGCAGTTCGAGGCCGGGTTCCTCTCCACCGCCCACAGCGAGCAGGAGATCGAGGCCACGCTGCGCGCCGCTCGAGCGGCGCTGGGCGGGCTGGCCGGGGTCCGTCCACGAGGCCCTCTGCTCCATTGACTCCTCCCCATAATCCGCTACAATCGCGCCCAATGAACAACGAAGGCCCCCGTAAGCTTCGCGCGCCCCGGTCACGTCTCCGGCCCGCCCCGGCGTTGGCTTCGGCTTGCGTCGCGCGAAGCCGGGCTGCTTCCGCCCCGACCACGACCCTCCAACATTGTGACAGGTTACGCGGGACAGGCGGCACGTGCCACCTTCACGCCGCCACCCGACACGTGGCGCCTGACACCTGATACGTGGCGCCTGACACTTGACACAACACCCCGGAGGCTTCTATGAAAACAGAGTTTAGATCCCGGCGTGCGCCCAGATACGCCAGCGTGCCCGACGACAAGTGGAACGACTGGCGCTGGCAGCTCAGCAACCGGCTGAACAGCGTGGACGAACTGAGCGAAATCATCGCGTTGACCACCAGCGAGAAGCAGGCCCTGGCCGCCACCCACCTCTTCCGGGTGGACATCACCCCGTACTTCGCCTCGCTGATTGACCCTGACGACCCGCACGATCCCATCCGCAAACAGGTGATCCCCACCGGCGCCGAGTTGGCGCCGTTCACCTCCATGATGGAAGACTCGCTGGCCGAGGACCGCCATTCCCCGGTCCCGGGGCTGGTGCACCGCTACCCGGACCGGGTGCTGATGCTGGTCACCACCCAGTGCGCCTCGTACTGCCGCTATTGCACCCGCTCGCGCATCGTGGGCGACCCCTCGGCGCAGTTCAGCCGCAGCGACTACGACGCGCAGATCGAGTACCTTGAGCGCACGCCGCAGGTGCGCGATGTGCTGCTCTCCGGCGGCGATCCGCTGGTGCTCTCGCCGAAAGTGCTGGAGAACCTGCTCGCCCGCTTGCGGGCCATCCCACACATTGAGATCATCCGCATCGGCAGCCGCGTGCCGGTCTTCATGCCCATGCGGGTGGACGAGGCGCTGTGCGCCGTGCTGGAGAAGTATCACCCGCTGTGGCTGAACATCCACGTCAACCACTCCAACGAGATTACGCCCGAGCTGGCGGCGGCCTGCGACCGGCTGACCCGCGCCGGCGTGCCGCTGGGCAACCAGTCGGTGCTGCTGGCCGGGGTGAACGACTCGGTCCACATCCAGCGCCAATTGATCCACGATCTGGTGCGCAGCCGCGTGCGGCCATACTACCTGTACCAGTGCGATCTGGTGGAGGGCGCCGGT
>CAYZNA010000020.1:3056-6924 GCA_964478665.1 uncultured Anaerolineales bacterium | reverse complement strand
AGGGCATCGAGCTTATGGAGGGCCTGCGCGGGCACACCTCCGGCTACGCGGTGCCTACTTATGTGATAGACGCCCCCGGCGGCGGCGGCAAGATCCCGGTGGCCCCGAATTACGTGGTCTCGCAAGCGCCCGGCCGGGTGGTGCTGCGCAACTTTGAGGGCTACCTCACCACCTATGCCGAGCCGGAAGGCTACGACCCGCACGCCATCGAGGGGCCGGAGAAAAGCTTCCCGCGCCGCCCGGAACCCGGTCAGGGCGGGGTGCTGGACTTGCTGGAGGGCCGGCGCATGAACATCCTGCCGGAAGGCTTCGACGAAACCCACCGGCGCGGCGGCGGCCAGCACCGGCTGAACGCCGATGGCCACAAGTGGCAACCGTTGGGCGTGGGCGATCAACCGGAACTGCTCCCGGCCTCCGCAGAAAAGCCCCCCGAGGTCGTGTAACTAACCCCCAATCTCCAATCTCCAATCTCCAATCTCCAATCCCCAATCTCCAATCTCCACTCCCCAATTACCAATCCCCTCCCCCCAGGACCCTGAATGGACACCCAGACTGCCCCCGAGGACGATCCCTCACTGATACAGGCCCGGACGTTGGAGGCGCTGTACGCCTCCGACCACTACCGGGCCTGCCAGAACCCCGAGCCAACCGCCCCCCCCGGCTCCGGGCTGCGCGTGGCCGTGCTGCACAACATGGCCCGCAACTCCCCGCTTGACCTGTTGTACGGGCGACCCGGCAGGCCGCCCCTCCCCCCCGACGCGCTGGATGAACTGGACAACGACCGC
This sequence comes from uncultured Anaerolineales bacterium, assembly GCA_964478665.1. Taxonomy (GTDB): domain Bacteria; phylum Chloroflexota; class Anaerolineae; order Anaerolineales; family CAYZNA01; genus CAYZNA01. The sequence continues at coordinate 6,139 of CAYZNA010000020.1, read as the reverse complement.
AACGTGACCGCCTACGTGGCTGCGCTGCGCGCGGCCGGCCACATCGTTTACGCTGCGGAGGGTAACCCCGATCTGCTGCGCGTGCTGGGTGAGCGCCCGGTGGACATCTGCTTCAACACCTGCGAGGGCTTCATCGGCGATTCGCGCGAGGCCCAGGTCCCGGCGCTGCTGGAGATGCTGGGCGTGCCCTATTCCGGCGGCAGGGTGATGTGCATGGCGAATACCCTGGATAAGGCCGCCACCAAACACCTGCTGCGCTCCCACGGCCTGCCCACGCTGCCCTTTCAGGAATTCTTCCACCCCGACCAGCCGTTGGACCCGGCGCTGGGCGCCCGCTTCCCGCTGTTTGTCAAACCCAACCGCGAGGGCACCAGCATCGGTATCGGCGGAGATAGCCGGGTGCACACCGGGGTCGAGCTGCGCCAGCGGGTGGCCTACATCCTTGAGCACTACCGGCAGACCGCGCTGGTGGAGCCGTACATCCCGGGCCGCGACCTCACAGTGGCCATGGTCGGCAACCTGCACCCGCTGGCAATGGGGCAGCCGGTCCCTCCCCTCTCGGGGCTGCCGGAAACCCCCGGCGGCGGCTTTGACTGGAATGGGCTGCACCTGTTCCCCATCTCCGAGATCAATTACGCCGCCTATCCGCCAGGCACCGAACGGTTCTACAGCCACAAGCTCAAAGTGGACCTGGCGCAAGAGTACAGCTACTTCTGCCCGGCCCTGCTGCTGCCCGAACTGACCGCCGAGGTGCGCCGCCTCGCAATCGAGACCTTCCGCGTGACCCGGGCGCTGGACTTCACCCGGGTGGATTTCCGCCTGCACACCGGCGAAAACCTGAAGCCCTACATTCTGGAAATCAACGCCCTGCCGGGCGTGACCCCCATCAGCGACATGACTCTGGCGGCGCTGGCCGAGGGCTGGAGCTACGCCCGCATAATTAACGGCGTGCTCGATGCCGCCGTTGCCCGCTACGCTTTGCGGCGGGCAGATCAAGCCCTGCCGCTGTTTACCGCCTCGCTGCCGGTGATGGTCTGAGGCGGGGGCGGCCACGCTTTCCGCAGCCGGGAGCGCCCGTTCCCGGCGATATTCCCCACAAGGAGACCCCATGGCGCGACTGAGAGTTGCCCTGCTTGCCAACCTGAAAGTGAACGCCCCGAAGTTCGAAGGCATGGCCCCGGACCAGTGGGATGACCTCGATTCGGAGAAGACCGTCAAGGCGCTGGTGGAGGCCATCCGCGCCAGCGGGCACGAGTGCGAGTTCCTCGAGGGCGACATCACGTTGTACGACACGCTGCGCCAGTTCAAGCCCGATATCTGCTTCAACATCTGCGAAGGGCACTTCGGCGATGCCCGCGAAGCGCAGGTGCCGGCCATCCTGGAAATGCTGCGCGTCCCGTACACCGGCTCCAGAGTGCTCACCCTATCGCTGGCGCTGGATAAGCCCATGACCAAGCGCATCCTGCACTGGCACCACCTGCCCACGCCCGGCTTTCAGACCTTTGAGCGCGCCAACGAGCCGCTGGACGACGATCTCAAGTTCCCGCTGTTCGTCAAGCCCAGCCGGGAGGGCACCGGGATGGGCGTCAGCCTGCATTCCATTGTCCGCACCGAGGCCGAGTTGCGCGAGCAGGTGGGCCACATCAACCGGAAATACCAGCAGCCGGCGCTGGTCGAGCCGTACATCGAGGGCCGCGAGGTCACGGTGGGCGTGGTGGGCAACCTGATCGGCCCGGTGGCCCGCCGCCTGCCGCACAACCGCGAGGCCCCGCGCGTGGAAGCCGGCCTGCGCTTCCTGCCGCCCATGGAGGTGGACCTCAAGCCGTACGAGGCCACCGATGTGGTGTACAGCAACCGACTCAAGGTGGCCCTGGCCGACCAGCTCACCTATCTGTGCCCGGCCCCGCTGGACGACGATATGGTGGACGAGCTGAACTGGCTGGCCGCGGCTGTCTTTCGCGTGACCGGCGCGCTGGACGTTTCGCGGGTGGACTTCCGGCTGGATGCCAACGACAACTGGAAGCCCTACATCCTCGAGATCAACCCGCTGCCCGGCCTCTCCCCCGGCATCTCCGATCTGGTGATCGAGGCCGCCGCCGACGGGATGGGCCACACTGAACTGGTCAACCTGATTCTGGATACCGCCCTTGCGCGCTACGGGCTGAAATAATCCGTGATCGAACCCGGCCTGCCCGCCGACCGCGAGCCAATCGCCGATGTGACCCGCAGCGCCGGCGTGTTCACCGAGGAGGAAGTCAACACGGTCTACGAACTGTTCGATCAGTACGCCCAGGACCCCGGCTGCGGCTACAACTTCCTCACCTGCCGGGAGGCGGGGCGAGTGCTGGGCTTTGCCTGCTGGGGACCCACCCCCCTGACCGAAGGCGCCAATGACCTGTACTGGATTTGCGCCCACCGCGCCGCGTTGGGGACCGGGGTCGGCGCGGCGCTCTTCCGCCGCGTGGAGCAAGATTGCCGCGCGGCCGGGGGGCGGCTGCTGGTTATCTGGACCAGCGGGGGGCCGGAATATGCGCCCGCGCACCGCTTCTACGCCCGGATGGGCTGCACCCGTGACGGCCGGGTGCGCGATTTCTACGCCCCCGGCGAGGACCTGCTGGTATTCTCAAAGCACCTTCAGTAGGGCAAGTTTCCAACTTGCCCCAACCACCGGGCAGCAGGTAACCTGCCATTGACGCTGTGTACATTTATGATACGATGCTGCGCTGATCGGACAGACCGTCCGCGCGCGAGGCGGCCTCGCCGCCCCGGCCCGCGGGCGCGTCCCCACACTTTCCCACCGGAAGACGCAGAATGAGCACTACAGACCGGCTCCACCCCCCGGCCCGGCGCAGGCGGCGACTGTATCAGGCCGTGGTTCTGTACAACGTGATGAACGATTGGCCCGAGCACGACCGCCGGGCCTCCGCCGACGCGCTGAACAAGATGCAGCTTGGCCTGGCCGCCTGCGGGCTACAGACGGCGCTTGCCCCGGTGCGGCAGGACGTGGCCGGGGCGTTGCGTGGCCTCGATCCGCGCTGGCACCTGATCGTCAATTGGTGCGAGGGCATTGAGGGCGCGCCCAA
>CAYZNA010000020.1:0-3046 GCA_964478665.1 uncultured Anaerolineales bacterium | reverse complement strand
AGCTATGAAGTGATCCCGCCGGTGCTGGAGGCGCACGGCTTTGCCTACACTGGCGCCGACGCCTGGACCCTGGCCACCACCCAGAACAAGGCCTGCGCGCGCGCGGTGATGCAGCAATACCGGGTTCCCACCCCGGAAGGGAGAATCTACACCCGCCCCAGCAGCAACGGCTGGCGCCGCTTTCCGGCCCTGGTCAAACCGGCCAACGAGCACTGCTCCATCGGCATTGACCGCGAAGCGGTAGTGGATGACCCCACCCAACTGCAGCAGCGCATTGAGTACGTGCTGGACTGCTACCGCAGCGAGGCGCTGGTGGAGGACTTTATTGACGGGGCTGAATACAACATCTCGATCTGGGGCAACGGTCGTCTGGGCGTGCTGCCGCTTAACGCCATAGACTTCCGCGAGTTTCCCGATTACCACGACCGGCTGGTTGTGTTCGACGCCAAATGGAATCCGGACTCAACGGCGTATAACCTGACTTTTGTGGACTGTCCGGCCGACCTTGACTCGGCCCTGCGGCGGCGCATCCTGGCGGCCGCCCGCGCCGCCTACCGCGCCCTGCGCCTGCGCGATTATGGCCGTATTGACTTGCGGGTGCGCGGCGGGCGGCCCTACGTGCTGGACGTGAACTCCAACCCCGACATCACCATGGAGGGCGGCTTCGCCCGCTCCGCCCGCGCCGCCGGCTACGACTACGGCCAGACGCTGGTGCGCATCCTCGACATGGCGGCCGGCCGCATGCCTGGCTGAGCACCGGCTCCAGGTCGGAGAGGGCAGCGGGGCGGACGGTGTATCCGTGCGGCAGGGCAGGAGGCATGGGACTGTCCGGTTGTCTCAACCGTGACGCGCGCTGCGCCGCACCAGCCAGAGCGCAGCCGGCGCGCCGAGCAGCAGCAGCCCGCCGCCGAGCAGGGCCGGCAGGGGCAGCCGGCGCCCGGCGGGCCGCGCCGAGAAACTGGTCAGCCGGACGGCGGTGGGGCTGCTCGGGCCGCCGGGCTGATCGGTCATGGCGAAGCTGTTGGGGTTGGCGGTGGCGAACGAGGTCACGCCGCTCACCTGAATGGAGCGCGGGTCGCTGCCGCAGTCGCGGGTATAGGCGCCGCCCTCCTCTGTCCATCCGGTGCCATAGCCGTTCGAGCTGCGCCAGATGTTCACCGCGCTGCACGTGCCGGCGCTTTCCCCGCTGGTGAAGTACAGGGTCAGGGTGGCGGTCTGCGAGGTGCCCACTTCGATCTGGGTGCAGCGGCTGACGGCGTTGCTGTCGCTGGCGGTGCAGCGCTGGTTCCCGAAGGCGCTCACGGTCACGCTGCCCATGTTCCCGGTAGTGGTGAGACTGGCCCCTTTGTAGGCCGAGCCAATCGCAACGAAGTCCACCGTGGCGTTGTTCACGCTCTGCGTCTGCTTGAGCACGCCGTTGTTGGTCACCGTGCTGGCGGAGGGCAGGGTGGATAGCGTGACCAGCGCCCCGCTGTTGATGGTGAGCGCGTTGAAAGTGGTGGCGCTGCTCCCGCCGATGGTCTGCCCGCCGCCGGCGTTGGAGCCGTTGAAGGTGACGGTGCTGGTGCTGGCGGTGAACGTGCCGTCGTTGGTCCAGTTTCCGGCGACGTTCATCGTGACGGAGCCTGCGTTCAGCGTCTGCCCGGATGCGATCGCCACGTTGTTGAAGTTGTCTGTGCCACTGCTGCTCATGGCGAAAGTTCCATCGGTGCTGAAGGTCACGGTGCCGGTTTCACCCTCAAACGTGCCGCCGTTGTTGGTCCACGGGGAGCGAGTTAATCCGTTAGCGATGGTGATGGAAAACGCCCCGGCGTTGACTGTCTTCCCGCTGTCTATGGTGATTCTGGCGAAGGTAGTCCCCGTCGGCGTGCCCAGAAACGAGGTTGTAACTGCGTTGTTGGCAAATTGGACCTCTCTTTCCTGGCTGCCGGCATCCTGGTAGAAGGCGCCGTTGTTGGTGAAGTTGCCGCGAATCTCCACGGATGTTTTGCCGCTGGTGTGGTTCAGAGTGGTGCCGGCTGAAATGGCCAGATTGTAGAAAGTGTGTTGGTTGCCGCCGAGCAGCGACTGGCTGCCCCCGCTGCTGAAAGTGATGGTGCTGCTGCCCGGATCCATGGTTCCCCTGGTGCGAGTCAGGCTGCCGTTGATGCTGACATCGCAGTCAAACGTCGTGGTGAAGCCGGAGTTGTTGGTGGTCAGGTTGTTGAAGGTGAAGGTTCCACAGATGAGTGTCCGGGTGAAGGCAACGTGTGCACTCTCGGTAGTGACGGTTCCGGCGTTATCGGTGAATGTTCCATCATTCGCCAGGTTGCCGTTGAGAGTCAGGCTACCGCCCGTATTGATTGTCAGCGAGGCTCCCGAATTGATGGTTATGCCCGCAATCGTGACGGAGCTGGAGATCACCGGTTGGTTGGATAGGGCGGCGGGGATTGTGGCCGTGTCGCCGGCGGCCGGCGCAGCGGTCCCGCCCCCCTGGCAACTCAACCAGTTGCCGGTAGTGGCCCAACCGGTGTCTGTTACGCCGGTCCACACGCAAGCTGTGGCTTCCGCCGCGGGCGGCGGAAGGAGCAGCCACGTCAGGATCGCTACAACGATCATCAAACCAATTCGAGGTCGGTAACAGTTCATCGGGGGTCCTCCTCTGGAATGACAGCGAATCGGCCCGGGCCGCGCGCGGGCGGCGCAAGTACACGGGGTTGTGTTTCCGCGCAGCGGGGCAGGCTGCTGCTCAGTCCTTCAGCTAAACAACGCGGTGCAGAAGTTTGGGATGCCGGTGTTGGCCTTGCCGCCGGCGGTGCACGCCGACGCCACTGCCTCCAGCGCCCCGCGATAGATGATCGCCGGCGGGGAATAGGGCTTGCGGGCCGGCTCAGCCTCCGGCGCGGGGTCGGTCGTTGTTGCAGCCCGGGTTTCTTGTGCGTTGGTCATTCGGCGCCTCCGTCCGGTGTGGGGTAGATCGGTCTCGCCTGTGCGGTTATGCATAGAGAATATGCAGTACCGCAAAAGTCGCTTTCGGTCGGCAGGGAGTCGAGGCTTCAGCCGGTGA
>CAYZNA010000019.1:0-21218 GCA_964478665.1 uncultured Anaerolineales bacterium | reverse complement strand
CTAACTCCCCCGCCCCCTCATGACCTTCAACACCCTCGTCATTCAACTGCTCAACGGCCTGGTGTTCAGCATGTTGCTGTTCCTGATGGCCGCCGGGCTGTCCTTGATCCTGGGCCTGATGGATGTGGTCAATCTGGCCCACGGCTCGTTCTACCTGTTCGGCGGATACGTTGGCCTGACGATGATTCGCCGGCTGGACAACTTCTGGCTGGCGCTGCTCATCGCGCCGCTGATTGCCGGCGGGCTGGGGCTGCTGCTACAGGTCACGCTAATGCGCCGGCTGCACGCTCGCCACCTCGATCAAGTGCTGTTCACCTTCGGCCTGGCGCTGGTGGCCACCGACCTGATTCGCTGGAATTGGGGCGCTTACGTGGAATCTGTGCCGCCGCCGCCGCAGTTGAGCGGCTATGTTTTTGTGATGGGTAGCCAGTTTCCGGTCTACCGGCTGTCTGTGCTCGTCTTCGGGCTTGCCGTGGCCGGTTTACTGGTCCTGCTGTTGGACCGGACGCGCGTCGGGGCCATCGTGCGCGCCGGCGTCTCCGACAGCCAGATGGTCCGGGGACTCGGGATTAACATTGATTGGGTATTCGCCGGCGTGTTTGCCGCCGGGGCGGCCCTGGCGGCCCTGGCCGGCGTGGCTACCGGCCCGATCACCAGCCTGTACCCCGGCCTCGATTTCGAGACCTTGATCCTGACCCTGGTGGTGGTTGTGGTGGGCGGGCTGGGCACGCTGCGCGGCGCGTTCCTCGGCGCTTTGCTGGTCGGTATGGCCGACACACTGGGCAAAGCGCTCATCCCCCAGTTCTCGTTGTTTGTCATCTTCGCGCTGATGGCGCTGATCCTGCTCGCCCGGCCCCAGGGATTGCTGGGGCGGAGCGAGGCCTGAGATGGCCCGGCTGGTTCCCCTGCTCCGGGCTGTCCGCGCCTGGCCGCCGAAAATCCTGCTGGCCGGATTGCGCCGGGACAACTGGCCCCTGGCCGCTGCCCTGATCCTGCTGGTCGTCTTTCCTTTTGTTGGCACCAGCTACCTGATCAGCCTCCTGACCGAAGTGCTGGTTTTTGCCATCTTTGCCATGAGCCTCGATTTGCTGCTGGGCTATACCGGCCTGCCATCATTCGGTCACGCCGCCTTCTTCGGCGTGGCCAGCTACCTGGTCGGCTACCTCTCCCGCAGCTTTACCCCCAACGCCCTGGTCATCCTGCCGCTGGTCCTGCTGGGAACCGCCCTGACCGCGTTGGTGATTGGCTTCTTCGCCCTGCGAACTTCCGGGCTGGCCTTCCTGATGTTTACCCTGGCCACCGCCCAGATGCTGTTCGGCATTGCCATCAAATGGTCGAAAGTGACCGGCGGCTCCGATGGCCTGGCGGGCATTCCGCGCCCTACCCTGGGCGTGGGGACTGCTGTGGTGAAGTTCGGCACCGGGGTGCAGTACTATTTCCTCACCCTGACTCTTTTTGTGGCCGCCTTCTGGCTGCTGCGCCGGCTGGTCCACAGCCCCTTTGGCCAGACGTTGGTGGGAATTAAGTCGAACGAATCTCGCATGCGCGCCCTGGGATACAACACCTGGCGCTACAAGATGGCCGCGTTTGTGCTGGCGGGCACTTTCGCCGGCCTGGCCGGGTATTTGTTCACCCACTTCAACCGGCACGCCGCCCCGGAAAACCTGTACTGGACGGTATCTGGCCAGGTGCTCATCATGGTCATCATTGGTGGGACGGGCACGCTGGTAGGGCCGGCTCTGGGAGCGGCGCTGGTGCGCCTGCTGCCCAGCTATGCCAGCACCTATACCGATCGCTGGCAGTCGCTGATGGGCCTGGTGTTTATTCTGTTTGTGCTCTTCGCCCCGCAGGGCATCCTTGGCCTACTGAAGAAATCTTGGCGCCGGCGCGAGCCGCGCGGGCCGGAGAACGCCGCATGATCAAGTTGAAGGGCGATCATCTTGAGAAGCACTTTGGCGGGCTGGCGGCGCTGGCCGGCGTGACGCTGGAGGTGGTGGCCGGCGAGCGGCGGGCGATTATTGGCCCGAACGGGGCCGGCAAGACTACCCTGTTCAACCTGCTCAGCGGCGAGTTGCATCCCACTCGCGGGCGCATCTTCCTCGACGACCGCGAGGTGACCCGGCTACCGGTGCACGAACGCGCCAATCTGGGCCTGGCCCGCACCTTTCAGCGCAACAACCTGTTTCTGGAACTGACCACCTTTGAGAACGTGCGCCTGGCAGCGCAGCACCGGCGCCGGGTGGCCTCCCGCTTGTTCCGGCCGACCGACAGCTATCCCGGCGTGGCCGAAGAAGCGGGCGCTTTGCTGGCCCAGGTAGGCCTGAGCGAGGAGGGCCGGTTGCCGGCTCACGCGCTCTCTTACGGCCAACAACGTGCGCTGGAAATGGCCCTGGCGTTGGGCACGCACCCGAACGTGCTGCTGCTGGACGAACCCACCGCCGGCATGTCCCCGGCCGAGACCGCCGGAATGGTAGAACTGATCCAGGCCCTGCCCGCCAGTCTCACCCTGCTAATTGTGGAGCACGACATGGACGTGATCTTCACCCTGGCCGACCGCATCACCGTGCTGCACTACGGCCTGGTGATCAGCGATGGCACGCCCGAGGAAGTTCGCGCCGATCCCACCGTGCAGGAGATTTACCTCGGCGCGGCCTGACCAACCCGAATTGCGCCGCACAGTGCAGGCAGACCTGCCCAACCCGAACCGTTCTGACGATGCTGACCCTCGAAGACATCCACACCTATTATGGAGACAGCCACGCGCTGCAGGGCGTCTCGCTGCGCGTGGGCGAGGGGGAGGCGGTGGCCCTGCTCGGTCGCAATGGCGCCGGCAAGTCCACCACCATCAACTCCATCATCGGCTTCACGCCCCCGCGCCGGGGGCGCATCCTGCTGCGGGGGACCGACATCACCCACCTGCCCTCGCACCGCACCGCCCGCCTGGGGGTGGGACTGGTGCCGCAGGGTCGCGGCATCTTCCCCACCCTGACCGTGCTGGAGAACATCACCCTCGCCAGCCGCCCGGCGCCCCGGCGGGGCGGGGGATGGTCCCTGTCGCGCACCCTGGAGCGCTTCCCGGCCCTCGCCGGGCGGCTGCACCACCGGGGCAATCAACTCAGCGGCGGGGAACAGCAAATGCTGGCCCTCGCCCGCGCGTTGATGACCAATCCAGACCTGTTGCTGCTGGACGAGCCATCGGAAGGCCTCGCCCCGCTGATCATGGCCGAGATCGGCAGAATCCTGATCGAGCTGCGTCAGGCCGGGCTTGCGCTATTGCTGGTGGAGCAAAACCTGGCGCTGGCCCTGCGCGTGGCCGATCGGGCCTACGTGATGAACAAGGGCCGCATTGTGTACGAGGGCGCCCCCGACGAACTGCGGGGGAATGACGAGGTATTACACCGCTATCTAGGCGTATAATGCGAGACCAGGATCATAGACTACACCCGGCCTCCCACCCCACCGCTGGAGAAATCAGATCATCCTCGGAACGAAAAACGCCCAGATGGGCCAGGACCATCCGGGCGCAGGCGGCGAGACAGTACCCGTCAGCCCTCTGGCGATAATGGGGAACGTTCAAGTTGTTCACCACGCCGGACGATCTCCGCCGCCATATTCTCGTTGGCGAGCACCTCGCCAGTGACGGCATCTATGTCAATGTCACCGATCGGCCCACGCGGTTCACGCGACAGGCTGGTCACGAACGCGCCAAACCGCCACACAGGTCGGCCCTCCAGTCGAGTGAGCGCGCCCCGGTCCGCCATCAGCATGTAACCCACATTCTCAACCAGCCAGCCATTGACTTTGCGGCGGGCGGCTCGTTCCTCGACGACAGCAGGAACAACGACATAGACCTGACTGCCCTCGGGGAGCGCCACAGGCTCGGCCAGCCGGATAAGTCCTTCGTGGACAACGCCAATGAAAGTCGCAACAGCGGTCATGCGCGTTACTCTACTACAGTTCTCATCCCGGCACAAGTCGGGAAACGCGCTCCTGTTCACGCCTCTGTTTACGCCCCTGCTCACGTTCACGGTTACGCCACCGGGTTATCCTATAACCAGAAACCACCACTATAACTACCCGGACCCGGAGGTACAACCCATGGCATGGAATATAGACCCCGCTCATTCACAAATTACGTTCAGCGCCCGCCACATGATGATCACCAACGTGCGCGGACGCTTCGAGAACTTCAGCGGTACCGTTGACTTCGACGAGCAGCGCCCCGAACGCACAAAGGTGGCCGTGCAGGTCGAGGCCGCCAGCATCAACACCCGCGAGGCCAGACGCGACGACCACCTGCGCTCGCCCGACTTCTTCAACGCGGTGCAGTATCCCACCATCACCTTTGAAAGCCGCCGGGTAGAAGTGCTCGGCCCGGACCGCGCCCGGCTGATTGGCGACCTGACCATTCGCGACCTGACCCGCGAAGTGGCGCTGGATGTGGAGTACGCCGGCCAGGCCAGGTCCCCGTGGGGCGTGGTGGCAGCCGGCTTCAGCGCCGCTGCAAAAATTAACCGCCACGACTGGGGTCTGAACTGGAACGTGGCTCTGGAAACCGGCGGCTGGCTGGTCGGCGACCAAATCAGCATCGCCATAGAACTCGAAATTCAGCAGCAGCCGGAGGCCGTCCCGGCCGCGGAACCACAGGCCGCCCTGGCCTGAGGGCGCGCTGCGCGCCTCTCTCTTTGTCCAGCCTGCCGAAGGCCCAACGCCCCCGGCAGGCTGGATTTCTGTACTTCCCCGCCATCTGCTATACTCCCGGCATGCTTTCCGTCCTGCTCCTCGGCCCACCGCAGGTGCTGCTCGATGGCCGGCTGCGGAACATCCCCCGGCGCAAGAGCCGCGCGCTGCTGTATTACCTTGCCGCGCATCGCGCGCCGCTCACTCGCGAGCACCTGCTCAACCTGTTCTGGCCCGACCTTGAACGCCCCGCCGCCCGGCAGACTTTGCGCAGCAGCCTGTACGGCCTGCACACAGCCATTGGCCCGGCCCTGCTGGCAGAGGGCGACCGGGTCGCGCTTGAGGCCGAAGTGGACGCCGCCGCCTTCGAGGCCGACCTGACCACTCCCCACCCGCAGCCCGCTGCCGCCACCCTCGACCTGTACCGGGGCGACTTTCTGGCCGACTTCAGCCTGCCGGACGTCCCTGCCTTTGAAGACTGGGCCGCCCTCGAGCGCGAGCGCTTCCGCCGTCTGGCGCTGCGCGGGCTGGCTGCGCTGAGCCGGCAGCACGAGGCCAGGGGCGACTACGCTGCCGCGCTGGAAGCCATCCACCGCGCCCTGGCTTTCGACCCCTTGCAGGAGGACCTGCAACGGACGGCCCTGCGACTGCAAACCCTGGCCGGCGACCGCGCCGGCGCCATCCGCCGTTACGATGCCCTGCGCTGGACAAGGAGCTGGGCGTGCCGCCCATGGCCGAGACCCGCGCCCTGTACGACGCCATCATCAGCGATACCCTGACCGCCGGCCGCCCCGCCCCGGCTTCCCGGTTCGACGTTCCAGCGCTCCAGCGCCCCGGCGTTCAGCGTCCCTCCCCGGCCGGGGAGGCACTGCCCTTCATCGGTCGCGCCGCCGAGCTGGCGACCCTGCGCCATCTTGCCGGCAGCCCCCGGCTGGGGCTGGTGGACGGCGCAGCCGGCGTTGGCAGGGCCCGGCGGGTGGAGGGGTAGCGGCAGGGCGACGGGGCGTTGGGGCTGCGCGGCGCTGCCCGTGAACTGGAAGGCGCGCTGCCCGATCAACCGATTGTTGAGGCCCTGCGCGGCTTGCTTGCGCGCCCGGGCGCGCAGCCCTTGCTGGCCGATCTGCAGTTACCCGCCCTCTGGCTGGCCGAGGTCGCCCGCCTGCTGCCGGACCTGACCGTGGCCCTGCCCGACCTGCCGCCCGAGGCTCAAATATCCCGCTCGCGCAGCCGCCCCCCGGACGAATCCCGCCTGTGGGAGGGCATCAGCCAGTTTTTGCTGGCCCTGCAGCGCGCCGCCGGGCGTCCCGTTCTGCTCTTTGTGGACGACCTGCATTGGGCCGACTCTTCCACCCTGGCCCTGCTGAGCTACCTGTTGCGCCAGACCGCGATCCAGTCTGCTCCGGTCCGCTTTCTGGCTGCTGCCCAGCCCGTTGCCCCCCGCGCCCCGCTCGCTGCCCTGCTGCAGGCGCTCACCCGTGCCGACTGCCTCACCCGGCTGCCTCTCTCTTGCCTGCCCCCATCCGATACCGACGCCCTGGCCCGCCGGCTCAGCCCGGGACACGCCAGCCTGCTGGCCGACTGGTTCAACCGCACCGCCGAGGGCAACCCCTACATCCTCGCCGAACTGATTCGCTCCGCCCGCGAGGCCGGCCTGCTCTCGCCGGATGGCGAACTGCTCGACAGCTCGCCGCAACTGCCGCAAAGCGTGTACAGTCTGATCCAGTCGCGCCTGGCCCGTCTCTCCGACGAGGCCCGGCGTGTGCTGGACGTGGCCGTGGCAGTGGGCCGCGAATTTGAATTCAGCATCGTGGCCCGCGCCGCCGGCCTGTCTGAAACTGCCGTGCTGGATGCCCTGGATGAACTGCGCGTTGCCGCCCTCATTCGTCCCCTCGCGGATGACCCGACCGGCCGGCTGTACGTCTTTGACCACAACCTGACCCTGGAGGTGGCCTATCGCGAGGTGGGAGAAACCCGCCACCGGCTTTTGCATCGTCGCGTGGCCGAGAGCCTGGAGGCCCTGCACCGCGACCGGCCGGATGCGATGGCCGGCCTGCTGGCGTGGCACTTCGCCGAGGGCAACGCCCCCGAGCGCGCTGCCCCATACGCCTTCCTTGCCGGGCAGCACGCCGCCGCGCTGGCCGCCTGGGCCGAGGCCATCGCCTTTTTCGAGCAGGCCCTGGCCGGGACCGAGGAGAGCGAGCGCGGCCCGGTCCTGCTGGCCCTCGGCGAGGCCCGCCTGCGCGCCGACCAGCCCGCCCGCTCTTCCGAAGCTTTCCGCGAGGTGCTGGCCCTGGCCGAGTCGCAGGCCGGAATGCGCGGAGCGGATGCTTCCGGGGTGTCAGCCACACGGCTGGCGCTGGCCCGCTCGCTGCTGGTGCAGGGCCGGTACGCCGAGGCGATCTCACTGGCGGGGCATGTGCTGGCTGCCGGTTCCCCCGACTACGCCCTGAGCGCCGAACTGACCTGGGGAACCGCACTCTCACTGGAGGGGGGCGACCTTGCCGCAGCCGCCGAACACCTGCAACGCGCCCACGCGCTGGCCGCCGCCGGTAAAGACCCGGTTGCTCTGACGCACGTCACCTTTGAGTTGGGCAGCGTCGCCGCCCAACAGGGCGACCTGCCGCGTGCGGTGACCCTGTACCGGGAGGCCATTGCTGTGGCCGAGAGCGCCGAACCAACCGACGACCAGACGTGGCACATTCTGGCCTACAACAACCTGGCCTACCATCTACACCTTATGGGCGACCCCGCCGCCGGGGCTTACGCCCGCACCGGGTTGCAGCACGCCCGCGAGACCGGCGCCTTGCCCCTGCTCACCTACCTGCACTCCACCCTCGGGGAAATTGCCCTGGCCGCCAGCGATCCGGGCGGCGCGGAGGCCCACTTTGTTGAGGGCCTGGCGCTGGCCGAGCGGCTGTCTGTGCCGGAGCGCATCGCCGGCCTGACCGCCAACCTGGGGCGGCTGGCCCTGGCGCGCGGCGAGACCACCCTGGCGGTGCACCGCCTCTCCACCGCCCTCGCTCGCACCGACGCCCTCGGCACCCGCCACCTGGCCGCCCAGATCCGCCTGTGGCTGGCGCCGCTGCTGCCGCCGGCCGAGGCGCGGGCCTGCCTCGCCGAGGCGCGCGCCTTTGCCGAGATCGGCCCCCGCCGGCGGCTGCTGGATGAGGCTATCAGCCTGGAGCGGGAAATTGAAACAGTCTGACCCACTCACCTTCCTGCGCTCGCCGCAGTTCCCCATCTTTATGATCGTATTCGTGGACGTGCTGGGGCTGGGAATCACCCTGCCGGTGCTGCCGCTGTTTGCCCAGAACCAGTTGGGGGCTGCTGCCTGGCAGATCACCACCCTCACCAGCGTGTACTTTCTGGCGCAGTTTATCGCCTCCCCGTGGCTCGGGCGCCTGTCCGACCGGGTCGGGCGCCGGCCGGTGTTGATCCTTTCCCAGGGCGGCACACTGGCTGCGCTGCTGCTCACCGGCCTCGCCCCCGGCATGATCTTCCTGTACCTGGCCCGCGCGGTGGATGGGTTGACCGGCGGCAATATCACCGTGGCCCAGGCCTACCTCAGCGACTTCACCGAGGCGCGCAACCGGGCGCGCGGACTGGGGCTGGTGCACGCCGCCTTCGGCATGGGCTTTGTCTTCGGCCCGGCTTTTGGAGGGCTGGTGGCTTCCTACTTCGGGCCGCGCCTGCCCTTCTTCGTCGCAGCCGGGGTCTCGCTGCTCACCATCACGCTTTCCACTTTCCTGCTCCCGGAATCGCTCCCGCCCGAACGGCGCAAGCAAGAGGCCGAGCTGGCGCGCGGCCGCGAGTTGACCACCAGACGCCGCGATCGGGGGCTGGCCCTGTTGCGGTTGCCGGCCGTCTCCCGCTTGCTGTTGATCGGCTTCACCGCCCAGTTCGGTTTCTTCTGCTTTCAGACCATTTACGTGCTGTGGGCCGAGCGGCTGCTCTTCCCCGGCTACCCGGAAGCCTCTGTCTCGCGCGCGATTGGCTTGATTCTGGCCGCTGTGGGGATGTTTGGCGTGGCTACCCAATTGTGGCTGGTGGGGCCGGCGGTGCGGCGTTTTGGCGAGAAGAAACTGGTGGTGGGCGGCAATCTGGCGCGCGCGGCGGCCTTCTCTGCCATGGCCCTTTCTCCCACGCTGGCAGCCGTGGCAGGAGCAGTGCCTTTTCTGGCCATTGGCGGCGGGGTGGCCATGCCGGCCCTGATTGCCCTGCTCACCTATGCCGCCCCGCCCGGCGAGCGTGGCCGGGTGATTGGCCTGTACCAGTCCGCTGCGGCCCTGGGCAGCGTGCTGGGGCCGATCCTGTCCGGCTTCCTCTTCCAGCAGGTGCACCCCGACGCTTCCATGATCGCCGCCGCTGCGCTCACCGGCGTTGCTGTGCTGGTCGGCCTGAACTTCCTGCGCCTCAGGCTTGCCACTCACCCCGCCCCGGCTGCCCCCATAAACCCGGCATAAGGCCTGTAGCGCCGGCATCCGTAGCGCCGGCATCCGCCCGGCATCCGTAGCCCCGGCATCCGTAGCGCCGGCATCCGCCCGGCATCCGTAGCCCCGGCATCCGCCCGGCATCCGTAGCCCCGGCATCCGCCCGGCATCCGTAGCCCCGGCATCCCCATGCCGGGGATTCGGCACCGCAATCGCCCTGCGGCCGCTCGCCTGACCGCTCACGCCTCCCCGCGCAGCGGCCTCAGCTCGGCCTCCAGCGCTGCCACCCGCGCCTCAAGTTCAGGCGGCGTGGGCACGCGCTCGCCGGTTACCACATCCACCACCAGCGGCAACCCATTCTCCAGCCCGAACCATACCTCCAGCTCCAGACTGTACAGCAAGCCGTCCTCGTTCGGGCTGGGCGGCATGTAGCCACCCTCCACCAGCCGGTAGCCGATCACCTCGTCAATCGTCTGCCCGCGCCGGACGCGCTGGTCAAAGATGAAGTATTCGGGAATGCCGGCGCGCTCGTAGGCGCGCACCTTCCGCTCCCTTTGCCCTTCCTTCTTCCTCCTTCCCTCTTCCTTCTTCCTTTCTGATCACCGCCACGTCCGGCGCGGCGTTGGGCAGCCCGCGCGCCGGCCACTTGAGCACCAGGTCGCTGTACACCGTCAGCTCGGGCCGCCGGGCCAGATGCCGGCGCAGCATGTCCGCCAGCAGGTTGGTGACAATATCGTGGAATGTGTCTTCGGGCACGAAGTCTCCCTCCTGCGGATTCAGAAAGTCCTCCAGGGTCAATAGCACCTGCTGGTACACCTCGCGACCGTCCGGCAGTGGCTGGCGCACAAAGCGCCAGCCGCGCAGCAATTCCTCATCCGTGAGATCGGTGAGGTATTCAAAATCCGGTTCCGAGGTCCTTTTGTGGGAGGGGACGGCTACCGTGGTCACAGATGGCCTCCAATTCCAGTCGGGCGGTGCAGCAAGATTGTAGCACAAGTGGCCTATGGCGGCGCCGCCGGAATGCATGCCCCGCTACCTGTTGACCACCAACGGGAAAACACCCCATACCACCGGCGCGTTTGGTTTTTTTGCCCGCCCGCAGTACACTATAGCCGAGACCCTTGCTCAGGAGGCCCACCATGCCCGAAGAAAACCAGCCCACCCCCCCACCCGTGGACCTGAACACTGCCACCCTCGCCGATGTGCGCAAACTGCCCGGCGTCGGCCGCCGCCTGGCGGCCAGAATCATCGAAAACCGCCAGACGCACGGCCCGTTCGCCTCCCCCGACGATCTGGCCCGCGTGCCCGGCGTCGGCCGCGCCACCCTGCAGAAACTCTCCGGCAGGACAATTGCGACCGCTCCCGCGCCAGAAGCAGGGCCGGTAGGGGAAGCGCTTCCCCCCGCACCGGCCTCCCCGGACTCCCCGCCCGAAGCCGCTCCTGCTGCGGAGGCCGCTCCTGCACCCGCACCGCAGGCGGGGCATCCCCATGCCCCGCTGCCCCCGCCGGCAACGCCCCCGGCCCCCGCACCCGGACCGGCCCCCCGGCCGGCGCCGCCTCCCACGGCGGGCGCCGCCCGCCCATCCAACGGATTCCGGCGCGACTGGCCGGGGCTGATCGGCATGAGCTTCTTCGGCGCTGCCTTCGGCGCAGTGCTGGCCCTGCTGGCCGTGGCCGGGCTGAACAGGGGCACCCTGCTGCTCAACCAGCGCGCCGAAGTACGGGCGCTGCAATCGCAGGCCGGGGTGCTGGCCGGCCAGATTGCCACCCTGGAAACCGAGTCCGCCGCCCTGCGCGCCCGGCTGAGCGCGCTGGAGGGCCTGACCGCGCGGGTGGAGGCCGCCGAGCGCGACCTGGCGCAAATGCAGGCCGCCCTCGACGCCGCCCGTGCCGACCTGGCCGCGGTGGACCGCCGCACCGCAGCCCTGGCCGCCGAGCTGCAGGCCGTGCGCGGCGCCGCCGAACGCTTTGATGGCTTCCTCAACGGGCTGCGGGAGGTGCTCGACCGGCTCCCGGCGGCCCCGTACGGGCAACCCGGCGGGTCGCCCCGACGATCGCCCACCGCCACGCCGCTCCCCGGCCACTGAGCCACAGAAAGGAAGGCAGCCATGACCCCCGACGCTCCCACCCCCGTACGGGCGACCTGGCGGGTCGCCCCGACGATCGCCCGCGCCGCGCGCGCCCTGCGGCGACTGTTTAGACTGCTGCTGCGGCTGCTGTTTGTGCTGGTGCTGGCCGTGGCCCTGGCCTTCGGCGTGTATTTTGGCCTGCCCCGCCTGTACGCCGGCCTGGTGCAACCGGTGCAGGACAACGCTGCTCAGATCGCCGTGCTGGCCGCCCGGCTGGAGGCCTTGCAGAAAAACACTGAGGGCGCCGCCGCCGCCCGGGCCGAGCGCCTGACCGCGCTGGAGATTGCCGGCGACGCCCTGCGCCAGCGCCTCTCCACCGCCGAAGCCGGGGGCAACGCCCTGCGCCAGCGCCTGACCGCCGCCGAAGCCGATCTGGCCGGGCTGCGAACCCGGCTTCAGACCCAGGCCGACCAGAGCCAGCAACTGGCGACCCAACTGGCCGGCCTGCAACGCCAGCTCGCCGACCTGAGCGGCCGGGTTGACCGGCTCCAGTCGGCGCTGAGCGAACTGCCGCAACAGCAGCCCGCCGCCGCCGATGGCGCCCAACAGGCGCTGCAGACCGAGATCGCCCTGCTCCGCGCGCGGGACACCCTGCTGGATGCCCAGGTGCAGCTTGCCGCCCAGAACCTGGGGGAGCTGCGCCTGCGCCTGCCGGCCGCCTCGGACCAGGTTTTCGCGCTGATTCAGACCCTTGAACCACTGACGCCGGAGAGCCGCACCGCGCTGGCCGCACGTCTGGCGGCTGCCCGCGGCCTCTTTCAAGATCAGCCGGCCGCCGCGCTGGACGAGCTGCTGGCAATCTGGCGCCAACTGGACCTGGCGCTGCACCCCGCTCCGGCCTCCAGCCCGGACTGAGGCCGGCGTGCCCGAACTCCCGGACCCCACCGGACCGGCCGCCGTAGCCGGGGCGGGCGAGCGCTTCTTCGCCGGGTTGCGCCCCCTGCCGCCGGGCACGGCGCGCTCCCCCGAAACGCTGGCCGCCATCGCCGTGCGGCGCTTTCTGCGGGCGCGCGGGCGAACTGACACCCTGCGCCACGTCAGCCGGGTAGCCTGCGCCGCCCGCCCGCTGGCCCGGCGCGAGGGCCTGCCCCTGCTGCTTTCCGACCTGGCATGCACCGCTCACGACATGGCCGCCGTGGTCCCGCGCGCCGACCTGATCCCGGCGGCGCAGGCGTCGGGCGTACCCCTCTCGGCCGCCGACCGCGCCATCCCGCAGGTGATCCACGGCCCGCTGGCCGCGGCTGCCCTCGACCGCTACCTCGGCCCCTTCCCACCCGACCTGCTGGACGCCATCCGCTACCACACCACCCTGCGGGCCGGCGCCTCCCGGCTGGAGATGCTGGTGTTTGTGGCCGACAAACTGGCCTTTGACCCCACCACGCCCGACCCTGGCTTCTACCCGCCCCTGCGCGCGGCGCTGGAGCGCGGGGCCGGGCTGGAGGCGCTGGCCTCCACCTATCTGGACTGGGTGATCGCCCACCGGGCGCGCCTCGGCTGGCGTCTGCACCCCAATCTGCTCGCAGCCCACGCCTGGCTGGAAGAGCGGGGCGCCGGGGGGTGAAGTTGCCGCGCTGGAACGTGCTCTTCGTCGCCGGCCTCACCGCCGGGGCGATTCTGTGGCTGGTCGTGTTGGAGCGGAGGGCGTCGGCCTACACCACACCCTATCGCCAGCCCGGCGCCGAGCGCCGGGAGATGGGCGCGCCGCTGCCGGCCCTCGTCTCGCGGGTCGTGTTTGTCATTGTGGACGGCCTGCGCTACGACCTCTCTGAGGGGATGGCCTGCTTGCAGCAGCTCCGGCAGGCGGGCGCCTCGGCGGTGTCCATCATCGCGTTGCCCTCGGTCTCGCAGCCCTCGTGGACCACCCTGGTCTCCGGCGCCCGCCCGGAGATCAACGGCGCTGCCCTGGCCAACGCCGACTTCGCCGAGATCAAGCCGATTGCGGTGGATCACATTTTCCAACTGGCGAAGCAGGCCAGGCTGAAGACCGCGCTGGCCGGGGCGGACTGGTGGCAGAAGATGACGCCGCCGGCCTATCTCGACCGGTCGCACTTCGTGGGCAGCTTCGACGCCGCCGGCGACCGCGAGGCAACGCAGGCGGCGCTCCGGTTCCTGGCCGACCCCGGCCTGCCGGAGGTGCTGCTGCTGTATCTCGGGGAATACGATGAGGTCAGCCACCACGAGGGGGCGCTCAGCCCGGCGGCGCTGCAGGCCGCGGCGCGCATCAACGATCACCTGTGCGCGCTGCTGGCGGCTGTTGATCTCCGGCAAACGGTGGTCATCGTCACCGCCGATCACGGTGAGCTTGACCGCGGCGGTCACGGCGGCGACGACCCGGTCGTGGTGCAGGCGCCGTTGGCCCTGGCCGGGCCGCGCGTGCGCCCGGGGGAGTACCCGGCGGTGCAGGAGCCAGACATCGCCATGACCATCGCTGCCCTGCTGGGGATGCCGCTGCCGCGCTCGGGCCAGGGCCGGATTCTGTATGAGATGCTCGACGTGTCGGAAGCGGAACTGGCTCGCGGGGAGGCGGCCAGCGCCCGGCAGCAACTGGCCCAGGCCGGCGCGTACCTGGCGGGACCGGGCCTGCCACCGCCCCCGGCGGAGATCGCCCGGCAGGTAGCAGAACTGGATGCGCGGTTGGCGCGGGGGGAGTTCGGCGAGGCCGCGCGGCGCGCCCGCGCGCTGCGGGAGCAGATTAACGACCACGTGCAGCGCGAACGGTCGGCGGAGATCCGGCGCAGCCGGCTGCGGCGGCTGCCGCTGGCGCTGCTCGGCGCGGGATTGATCGCGGCCCTCCTGGCCCTGAACTGGCGCGCCGGGGAGCGGGCAGCGCTGACCATCTCTGCCGTGGGGGTGCTCGCGTGGCACGCCTTCTATCTCGCGCGCGGGCATGTGTACTCATTGAGCACCCTGGGCAGCGTGGGAGAGCTTCCCCGTCTGGGGTGGACGCTGGTCACGGGCGCGGTCTCGGCACTGGCGCTGTGCCTGCTGTTGGCCTGGCTGTTGGCGCGGGCCGGCGGCGCCAGTCGCGCGCGGCCCGCGCTGACGGCGGCGGGCGTGTCCGCGCTCGGGGTCGGGCTGGTGGGGCTGCCCTTCCTGTTGGCGCTGGTTGCCTATGCCGGCGGTGGTAGCCTCGGCGGCTGGGAGCTGATCGTCCCCCGGCTCAGCTTCCTGCTGCTGCTCGGCCTGGCACAGGCGGCCCTTATGGGCGTGCTGGCGCTGATCGTACTTGCGCCGCTCGTGACCTCTCAACTAACCCGAGAACACCGTCGGGAGCAAAGGAGAACACTATGAAGCGATTCAGCATCATCAAGATACTACTGGTAGAGAGTGTACTGGCCCTGGTCACTGTGGTCGCCGCTTATCTCGCTTGGGGATCATTGACAGGCGTTGAACTGTTGTTGCTCGAAGTGGCCCTCTTTGTGCTTGGCGCAACGGGCGCCTACCTGTGCTGGGGGCCATATACAAGCAGTGTGTTGATCAGAAGCTTCAGCTCGGAATGTAGGGAGGAGGCCACCGAGAAGGACGAGTCGCGCCTGGCAAGGCGTGGCAGAGTGTCCGAAACGGCGCGCGCTGCGGTGGTCACTGTTGGAAGTGCCGTGATAGCGCTGGTTTTCCATGACGGCGGCAGCGCGGCCGCTGCTTCGCGTATCACACAGCCAGATAGCTTGCTGCGGGTGCTCTTTCTGATCTTCACAGCGCTCGCGATCGTCTGGTGTGCTTACTTGGGGCCGAAGAAGCTTGCCAAGGGCTCAAAGCTCTCCCTCAGGGAGCATGTTCTGCCTTACACGGCTTACCTACCCTACATCCTTGCTGTCTGGATGGGAATGGGTGGCATGGCTACACTTGCGGTCGTAGACGGTGTGTCCGCAGACCTGCATCAGGTAGACACTTTCGGCTTGGAGCTAGCTAAAGCGTTGTCGTTCCCTCGTAGCCTTGCACCTGCGGGGTTACAGGGGGCAGTGCTCGTTCTAGGTGGCTATGGTGTGCACATTGCGCGTGTGTCACAGAAGTACGTCATAGCCGCTCTCCTGCTTGTCTTCTATGTCGTCGCCGAGCAACGGACCTATATGAAAGAGACACTCTGGCCCGACAGTGTAGACAGGCTTAAAGTCCTTACTTGGACTGTCCTGACGCTCACGCTGGGTTTCGGCCTCATCTATCTGCCGGCCAGATATGCGGGTGTGCACGGAGGGGTTCAACAGACCCTCGAGAAGGTGGTCAGAGGACTGACTGGCACGGATGAGGCAAGCGTGCTTCTGGGTGTGCAGTCTTATCTCGAGACGCATGATCTGAAGTGGCTGCTGGTGAAGGTTGCGACCGGCTACGGGAACTTGATCACTCTGATGCTGGTGGGCGGCGGACTGCTGCTGCGCCGTGTCTTGTTCCAGAATGTGCCGTTGATTGGAATGCTTCGCCTGGTGCTACCCAGCTTTGCGCTTCGGCCACTCACGCAATTGATGGAGCAGCTCGAGGCGGAATCATGACATGGCATTTCGCCGCTTCGTTTCCCTTAATTGCCAACTGAGAGTATAGTTCGGCCCATTCTGTCCCGCTTTCCACCATTCGCACGCATTCACATCGGAGGACTGAAATATGGCCGCCACGGCGCAAGCATCCCCACTCATGAACGACAAGCGTGAAATCTTCGGATGGACGATGTACGACTGGGCCAATTCGGCCTTCAGCACCACGGTGGTCACGGTCTTTCTTGGCCCGTACCTGACCGCCATTCTGCAGGGCATTGCGGACGCCGGCGGGTTTGTGTACCCGCTGGGCATCGCGGTGCGGTTTGACTCGTTCTTTGCCTTCTGCGTCTCTATCTCGGTCGGCCTGCAGGTGTTCATCCTGCCGGTGCTGGGCGCCATAGCCGACTACACCAACCTGCGCAAGCAGATGATGATGCTGTTCAGCACCCTCGGCGGGTTGTCCACCGTGCTATTGTTCTTCCTGACGGAGGATACCTGGCTGCTGGGCGGGCTGCTGTTCATCCTGGCCAACCTGTCCTTCGGCGCCGGCATCGTGTTCTACAACGCCTTTTTGCCGGACATTGCCAGCGAGGGCCAGCAAGACGCGGTCTCCTCGCGCGGCTTTGCGCTGGGCTACGCCGGCGGCGGGCTGCTGCTGCTGGTCAACCTGGTCATGTTCCAGTTGATGGAGGATGGCGCGCTGGCCGCGCGGCTGTCCATCCTTTCCGCCGGGCTGTGGTGGCTGGGCTTTTCGATCATCACCTTCCGCACTCTGCGGCCGCGGCGCGCAGTGCGGCAACTGCCCGCCGGCCAGAGCGCCCTGACCGTCACCCTGCGCCAGCTCAGCGGCACCCTGCGCGAGCTACTGGTGGACCCGGTCCCGCCGGCTTATCGCAAGATTCTGCTGGCGGCGCCGGTCACCCTGCTGCTGCTGGTCCTGTTCTGGCTCAAGCTGCTCCCGGCCGCGGTGATCTACGCTGCGCTGACGGTGGATTTTGTGCTGCTGCTGGTGTACGCTTATCAACTGCCGCACAACGGGCGCTTCCTTGTGGCCTACCTGCTGTACAACGACGGCATCCAGACGGTAATTGTGGTGGCGACCATCTTCGGCCAGCAGGAACTGGGCATGAAGAGCACCAATCTGATTCTGGTGATCTTGATGGTGCAGGCGGTGGCCTTTGTGGGGGCCTATCTGTTCGCGTGGCTGGCAAAGCGGCTGGACACCAAACGCGCGGTTGTGATCAGCCTGTTCGTGTGGTCGGCGCTGGTGGTGTACGCCTTCGTGGCCCTGCGCACCGAGATCGAGTTCTGGGTACTGAGCGCGATTGTGGCGCTGGTGTTGGGCGGCAGCCAGGCCCTCAGCCGCAGCCTGTGGGCGCGCATGATCCCGGCCGGGCGCGAGGCCGAGTACTTCAGCTTCTATGAGGTCAGCGAGCGCGGCACCTCGTGGATGGGGCCGTTCCTGTTCGGGGCGGTCAACCAGGCCTTCCACAGCCTGCGCCTGGGCATTCTCTCGCTGATCTTCTTCTTTGTGGTGGGGCTGGTTCTGCTCGGCTCGGTGAACGTCGGGCGCGCCATGCGCGAGTCCGGCCGGGCCGAGGCGGTTGTTGGGGTGTGAGGCGTGAAGCGTGGAGGGGAACTTCAGCTTTCAGCGGTTACTGTAGATCGAAAGGGCCAGACCGACGCGGTCTCAGAGACCGCGTCGGTCTGCGCCGTTGTGGTTGAAAAGACTCAACAGATCGCTGAAGTCGGAGTTGACGAACATCCAGCCCCCTGACCCTGGCGGCATGAAGGATTAGTTCCCAGGTCGCGTCGAAGCGGGCCGCCGGCGGCTGCGCCTGCCAGAACTGTAGATCGAAGGAGCGATCCAGCTCCAGGATTCTGCCTCTGCGTTCGATGATTCCTGCTCTCGTCATGGCGTAATTATAGCGCACGCGGGCGCAAACGACAGCGCTCACGGAGGAGAGCGCCGGCACTCAGGTGGTCGCTCAGTCTGTCCCTGTCCCGGCCGGATGTGCCGCCCGTGCGGTCAGCGGCGACACGCTCTCCCGGTAGATTTCCATCAGGCGGCGGTAATACACTTCCACGTCAAATTCAGCCTCGGCGCGCCGGCGGGCGGCCGCGCCCATGCGCTGCACGGTTTCCGGGGACTCCGACAGTCGCTCCAGCGCGGCAGCCAGTCCGCGCGCATCGCCGGCCTGCACCAGCAGCCCGGTTTCCCCGTCTCGCACCAGATCTGGCAGCCCGCCCATGCGGGAGGCCACCACCGGCACGCCGAGGGCCATGGCCTCCAGCACGGCCACCGGGCAGGCGTCGTGGCTGAGGGAGGGCATCCTGCAGCGCAGCGCGTGCGTCCGGGTAGGATTTCATGCGGGTGCCGCCGGTGGCGGGGCCAGGGCGGGTGGAGTGGATGGCAATGAAGATCCACGCCCCGGTCGGGCGGTCGAAGCGGGAAACAACCAGTTCGCCGGGCCAATCGCGCAGAAGTGACTCCACCTATGCCTCCTCCGACTGTGGCACAGTCCCGGCTGCCATCACACGAGCGGGTGCGGCGCCTCACGGTTCCGGGCTCCCCGTCCGGGCAGAATAGTCCGGGTCTGCCTGATAAACCGCCTGCTCAACTTCGCGGGCAGCAGCGTGCTCGCCCGCTGCCCCGTACCATTGCGCGAGCGTGAGCAGCTTTGCGGCGACCGGGTCGGTAACGGCAATCATGCTCATTTGTGGAAGCAGGTCCTGCAGCGGCCCCTCGCGCCGCCATACCAGCCACGTATACGAGGTGCGGCCGTAGGTGCCCGGCCCGAAGGCAGTCTGATTCAGCACGCCCTCTGCCGCGCCGCGGTACCAGCGAATCGCCTCCGCACGGTTGCCTTCGGCCTCAGCAAGGTCGCCCTGCGTGAACTGGTACCACACCCACACCTGCCCGGTACGCGACAGCGCCCCGGCAAATGCCAGATCGTAGCGCGCTGCCTGTATGTCCCCGCGCGATAGCTCAGCGATGGCCCGGCCCACGTAGCCATCTGCCCGGCCGGGCCCGGCTCGCACTGCGGCGTCAAAGAGCGCCTGCGCCAGTTCGAACCGCCCCTGACGCAGGCAGGCCCACCCGACAGCCGGAGGTGCGGTAGCCGTGCCATTCGGACGGCTGATTGCCTTTTCACCTGGATTAACGGCCCTTGCAATCCCGACAGCCGGAGGTGCGGTAGCCGTGCCATTCGGACAGCGTGCCGGGTTGGTCGCCAGCCACTCGCCGACAAGTTCGCGGCGCAGGGACGTTGCTCGGAAGAAGTGGGATTGGGCCCATTCCGGCGCTGCGTCGAGCGTCAGGCGATAGTATCTTCGGGCTGCCTGTACCTCGCCGCGAGCCTCCAGTTGCTCCGCATGATTCAGGGTGAACAGCGGATAGCTCTCCGCTGCCGGGGCGGCACCTGCCCAAGCCGTATCGGCCTCCTGCCACCGGCCCGCCCGCGCATACAGCAGCGCCAGATTGACCCAGTTGAGACTGTAGCCAGGTTCACGCTGCATCGCCAGTTGATAGAGTTCGATAGCCCGTGCCAGGGTCGCCGGATCGTTCGTCCGGGCAGCCAGGGAACCCTGTGCGTAGCCCGCCTGCAGCGCGTACAAGGTGGAGAGCGAGTTGCGAGTATGCGCCTGCTCCAGCAGGACCGCCGCGCCGTCCACGTCGCCGCGACTGAGTGCCTGCAGACCAGCGTGGTAGGCGGCGTACCCCCACAGGTTCCACAGCCCGGCCAACATCAGCACAGCCCAGACGAGAACCGGGGCCATCGCTCTGCGCGCTGGACCCGGGCGGTGGGCGGCCGATGCGAGCGGTCGCTCCAGCGCCAGTGCGAGAACTGCCGGAGCCAGCAGGCCGGCCGGCAGGTGGCCGGTCACCAGATCTGTAAGGCTGTGCACCGCCAGTGCAGTGAGCGATCCGGCGGCCGCCAGGGCCAACCAATCCCACCCCTCGCCTGCCCACCGGCGCCAGAAGGCATGCACAGTCACGCCCACCACAATGCCCAGGCCCAGCAGGCCGATCAACCCTGACTCCGCCAGGGTATTGAACACGAGGTTGTGTGCATGCACCCAGAACGTATCGGGAGGCACCGCGTAGGTCCGGGCATACACGCTGGCAAAGGTATTAGGTCCCAGACCGAATAGCGGATGCTGAAGAAACGTATCCCATGCCGGCCGCCAGAACACCCAGCGAGAATCGAGCAGTGGACCGTGGGTGAAATGCCGCGCCTGACGGGCGAAGAGCACCCCGCAGGCCACGACCAGCCCGGCGCCCGGGAGGAGCAGCCTCGCACGGTGAAGCCAGCCCCAGCCGGTCATCCGGGTCAGGGACCAGGGGAATCCGGTCCCGGAGATGGACTCTCGCCACCGCAGTAGGGCTACTCCGCCCACTGCAATCAGGCCGGCCGCCAGGGCCAGCCATCCGCCCCGGGAGGAGGTCAGGTACACCACGCCGAAGGCCCCCAGGAGCCACAGTCCTGGCGCCATCTGGGGCAGCCAGCCGCGGACGCGCCACAGTCCGACCAGCGCGAAGGGGATCAGCAGGTTGAAGAGAATCGCCAGCGACCCGGCATCCGAGCTGCGGAAGTTGACCGGCGGCAGCAGTCCGCGCCAGCCCAGCACATCCACCCAGTTGCGATAATAGGCGACGGCTTCACTCAGCGCGAACAGGATCGTCACGCTGCTGAGCGCGATCAGGCGGAAGACCAGCGTCGCCCGGCTCACGCCGGCCCGGATCAGATCGGCCACCAGCACATAGACCCACAGGCAGGAGCCGGTGAACCAGACCACGCCCAGGCTCCGCCCCAGGTCCAGCGAGGTGAGCGCGGTGATCAGTTGCAGGGCGAGGGCAAGACTGAAGGGGAGAAAAAGCGCCGGCAGGTCCAGTCGGCGCCGGATGCGCCACGCGGCCCAGAGCAGGCCGAGCACCGCCCACAGCCCCAGCGAGGCGGCGTTCAGTTCGAACACCACAAAACCGGCCTGCGTGGCGCCCAGCAGCAGGGCGTAGCCGAGCACCAACCAGACGGCCACCTCACGCAGCACGAATCCGGTATTCAGGCGGTGCGCTTTCCCCCGCGGCGGCATGGGAATATCATTCATAGTCTCACCGTTTTACTGCGTCGATCAGTAGCTCAGCGCAGAAGAATTCGGCCTTGAAATGCCGGAGCGCGCCCGGCCACTCCGGCAGATACGCTGCCAATGCCGGGCGCGGCACCAGACCGCCGTGCCAGCGCACCCGGAAGCCGGCCCGGGTCAGCAGCGCAAACACATCCCGTGCACAGAAATAATGCCGCGTGCCGCCATCGTAGCCGGGGTCGCGTGAGACGGGCGGGAAGCGCCCCAACACCGCCAGCTTAAAAATGCGAATGGTGTGGCCGCCGATCTCGAAGCCGGCCTCGGCCAGCCACCGGATTTCGGCCAGCGGCATCAATGGCCGCTCCGGGTTTTCGGCATGGTTCAGAATCCCGGGAAGTTAGATTAGCACTTTCGGAGCCAGGCCCAGC
>CAYZNA010000018.1:0-21357 GCA_964478665.1 uncultured Anaerolineales bacterium | reverse complement strand
GGGTTCCCCGCCTGGCGCCCCCGCACCCGGACCGGGTCCCCCGCCCGGCGCCCCCACCCCGGGCGCGGCGCCGGGCCAGGCGAAGGCCGCCGCCGCCGCCCATTCGGCGCTGAAATTCAGGTTCTGGTTGTTATAGGATTCGCCGCCGCGCAGCCCCAGGTGGTCCCAGGCCCACAGATTGGCCGCCGGCAGGCCCAGTTCCAGCGAGCGGCGCAAGAAGGCGGTGATGTCATCCGGAGTGGGGCGCCAGTTGTGATCGATGAAGGCCGGCCCGGCGGCTACATAGGGGAGCTGGGGTTGCATCCGGCGGAACTCGTCCACCGACCGCTGGAGCTGCTCGACCGGGTTGTGTTCGCTGATCCAGTACACCTGGGGCATGTCCAGGTCAATGTTCTCCCGGAAGGCAGACCACGGGAACGGTCCGTGGTACGAGGGCCACTTCCACGAGGCCAGGCCGATGGGCAGGTCTGGCAGGCCGTCGCGCAGAATGCGGCAGAAAGCCCTGGCTTTGTTGGCGCGGTCCGGGATGCGATCGTACTCGCCCTCAGCGTCAATCACGTAGCCCTGCAGGCCCATGGCCGCCAGCGCCCGGCAGCGGCGCACCGCCTGTTGGGCCTCCAGCTCCCAATAGCGCGCCTTCTCGGTGTCTTTGAAGGGCGGCGGGTCGCCGTACACGTAATGCCACGCCCACACGTCAATCCCCGCCTGGCGCAGGCGAGGGATCAGTTCGGCGGCGAAATCGCGCCGGCTGCGGTCAATGTTGTATGGATCGTCGCCGTCGGACGTTTTCACCAGCACGTGGGTGTAGCCGGCCTCGCGGGCGTGGTCCACCATACGCCCGATGTCGGCGTTTTCACACTCGTACACGCGGCGGATCCAGATTCCTTTGCCCTTCAGGTTATGTGCTAGCATAGGCCCTCACAAGTTGGGATCAGTCCCGATTGCTGTGATACGGGTTGAGTATATCGCACAAAGCGAGTGGAGTGCAAACGCCGACCCTTGCTGGATTACTTTCGCCCCTGTTATACTTCCCCCTCCCATGAAGTTCGAAGACCTGCTTGCATCCCTGCCGGCCGGAATCTCGCCCGTGGAGCGCGATCTGGTGGAGCGGGCCTATCGCTATGCTGAGAAGGCGCACCTCGGCCTGAAGCGCCGGTCGGGTGAGCCGTACATCAGCCATTGCCTGGCCGTGGCCGGCATCTTAACCGAGCTGGTCGTGCCCCCGGCGGTGGTGGCGGCTGCCCTGCTGCACGATACGGTGGAGGATACCGACGTCACGCTGGAGGACATCCGGCTGGAATTTGGCGACGAAGTGGCCCGGCTGGTGGATGGCGTGACCAAACTGACCCAGCTCCCGCGCGTATCGCGGGACGACGGGCGGCTGCCGGACTCCCCGGTGGACGAAACCAGCCGGCGGGCGGCGCTGGCCAAGGAGACCATCCGCAAGACCGTGCTGGCCATGGGCGACGATGTGCGGGTGGTGCTGATCAAGCTGGCCGACCGGCTGCACAACATGCGCACCCTCAGCCACATGCCGCCGGACCAGCAGAAGCGCATTGCCCGCGAGACCCTGGATATCTTTGCGCCACTGGCCAACCGGCTGGGCATCCGGCCCATGAAGTGGGAGCTGGAGGACCTGTCCTTCCGCTATCTTAACCCCGCCAGGTTTCGCGAGATTTCTGAGCACCTCGACGAGCGGCGGGTGGACCGCGAGTCCACCATGCAGGTAATCGTGCAACGCCTGCGCCATGAGCTGGCGCAGCGCGGGATCGAGGCCGAGGTGACCGGGCGGCCCAAGCACATTTATTCGATCTACAAGAAAATGGAACGCAAGGGCGTGGCCTTCGAGAACGTGTTTGACGTGCGCGGCATGCGGGTGCTGGTGCGCGACATTCCCACTTGCTACGTGACCCTGGGCGTGATTCACAGCCTGTGGCGGCCATTGCCGGACGAGTTTGATGATTACATCGCCGCGCCCAAAGACAACTTCTACCAGTCGCTGCACACTGCTGTGGTCTATGAGGACGGCAAGCCGCTGGAAGTGCAGATCCGCACGCCGGACATGCACGAAAACGCCGAGCTGGGCATTGCCGCTCACTGGCGCTACAAAGAGGGCGGGCGGCGCGACGAGCACTACGAGCGGCGCATCCTCTGGCTGCGCCGGATCATGGAGTGGCGCGAGGATGTCCAGGACGCCAACGAGTTCGTGGAGGCCCTCAGGACCGACGTGTTCCGCGATCGGGTGTACGTGTTCACCCCGCACGGCGACATCATAGAATTGCCAGCCGGCGCTACGCCGATTGATTTCGCCTACCACGTGCACACCTCCATTGGAAACCGTTGCCGGGGGGCGCGCGTCAATGGCAAGCTGGTGGCGCTCAACTATCAACTGCGCACCGCCGATCAGGTGGAGATCCTCACCGCAGGGCGCGGCGGCCCCAGCCGGGATTGGCTGAATACCGACCTGGGCATGGTGCGCACCCGCCGGGCCTCGAGCAAAATCCGCCAGTGGTTCAAAAAGCAAGACCGCGAGCAGAACATCCAGCAGGGCCGCGAAGTGCTGGAGCACGAGCTTAAGCGGCTGGGCATTCGCGATGCCAACCTCGACAAGCTGGCGCGCGAGTTCAACTTTGCCCGCACGGACGACTTCCTGGCTGCTATCGGCTGTGGCGACCTGCAGACCGGCAAGGTGGTCACGCGCATCCTGGCGCGCGAGCAATTGATCCCGGAGGATGACCAGACCACTGCCGAGCGCCCCCCGCAGCGCGCCGTGTCCACCGATGAGGTCTTTGTACAGGGCACCGGCGGCTTGCTTTCGGTGCTGGCGCAATGCTGCAAGCCGGTGCCGGGCGACGATGTGGTCGGGTACGTCACGCGGGGCAAGGGGGTGAGCGTGCACCGCCGGGATTGCCCCAACGTGCTCCGGTCGCGCGACAAAGAGCGCCTGATTCAGGTCAGTTGGGGCCAGGCGTACAAAACCTACCCGGTCAGCGTGCGGGTTACGGCCTACGACCGCGGCGGCCTGATGCGCGACGTGTCCCAGGTGGTTTCAGAAGAGGCCATCAACATGAGTACGGTGAACGTCACCACGCGCAAGAACATCGCCACCTTTGAGCCGACTTAGCAGATCTCCAGCGCCGCCCAGCTCAGCCGGGTGCTCTCCCGCATGGCAATCTTGCCGAATGTGTTGGAGGCCGAGCGCTGGCAATCGGGTTGACCGTGAAGCGGATAGGGAGTACACACAATGCCTGAGACCTTGCTGAGCGTGGCCGAAGCGCGCGTCCGCCTGCTGGCCGAGTTTGCCCCGCTGGAGGCGGAAAGTGCCCTGTTGCAGGACGCGCCGGGCAGAGTTCTGGCGCAGGACGTGGCCGCCCCGACCGACCTGCCTCCCTTAGACAATTCCAGCATGGACGGGTACGCCCTGCGGGGGGCCGGGATTGCCCGGGCCGGAGAGGCCACCCCGGTCCCGTTGCCGGTCCTGGCCGACATCCCCGCCGGCGCGCCTGCCGCGGGGCCGCTGGCCCCCGGCGCGGCGGCCCGCATCATGACCGGCGCCCCGCTGCCTCCCGGCGCCGATACCGTGGTGCCGGTGGAACTGACCGACGATCCCCGGCGCGATGCCGGCTCCCGGCCGCCGGCCGTGATCCGCATCCTGGCGGCGCTGGAGCGGGGGGCGAATGTGCGCCGGGCAGGGGAGGACCTGCGCGCCGGGGAGACCGTGCTGCTGGCCGGGACGGTGATCCGCGCTCAGGAAGTGGGGTTGCTGGCGGCGCTGGGCATGGCCCGGGTGGCAGTAGTCCGCCGCCCGCGGGTGGCAGTGCTTTCCACCGGCGATGAACTGGCAGGGGTTGACGAATCCCTCACTCCCGGTAAAATCCGCGATGTCAACGGCTACACCCTGCCGGCACTGGTGGCGCGCTACGGCGGTGAGGTGATCCCGCTGGGCGTTGCCCGCGATACCGTGGCGGAAGTGACCGAGCGGCTGGATCGCGCGGTGGCGCTGCGGGCCGATTTGCTGCTCTCCTCGGCCGGTGTGTCGGTGGGGGCCTTCGACTGTGTAAAAGAGGCGGTCGAGTGGCAGGGCGAAATCGGCTTCTGGCGGGTCAACATGCGGCCCGGCAAACCGGTGGCCTTCGGGCGCTATCGGGGCGCGCCATTTCTGGGGCTGCCCGGCAATCCGGTTTCGGCGCTGGTCTCGTTCGAAGTGTTCGCCCGCCCGCCGATCTTGCGCATGGGCGGCCGGCGGCGGCTGGACAAGCCCTGCGTAAGCGCCCGCCTGGCCGAACCGGTGACCTCTGACGGGCGCGAAAGCTACCTGCGCGTGATTGTGGAGCGGCAAGGGGCAGGCTATGTGGCGCAGTTGGCCGGCGGGCAGGGGTCGGCCATGTTCTCTTCGCTGGTGCGGGCCAACGCGCTGTTGATCGTGCCCGCCGGAGTCACACAGGTACCGGCCGGGAGCGCGCTGCCGGCGTGGATGCTGGATTGGCCGGAAGCGGTAGAATAGCCCCGGGGCGGTCTGCTCCGACTACGAAAGGGTGATTACCATGGCAAAAGGCCAGAGCCGATCGCGCAAGGCAACCGGAAAAACTGCCGAACGCACGCCGTTGTTGGTATACGTTGGCATTGGGGCAATAGCCCTGTTGGTCGTGGCGGTGTTGGTCCGCATCGGGCAGTCCGCGGCGGCCTCCTCGGCGCCCCCGGTGGTGGCGCCCCCCTCGTTTGATAGCAGCGTGGAGACCGGGGTGACCGGCAACGGGGACCCCTATCGGGGTGCGGCGAAGGCCCCGGTGCTGATTGACATCTACGAGGACATGGGCTGCTCCCACTGCCGGGATTTTGCTCTGAACACTGAGCCGCAACTGGAAGAGCAGTACATCAAGACCGGCAAAGTCAGGTTGGTGAGTCACTACATCGCCATCGTGAACAGCAATTCGGTGCCGGGGGCGGAGGCGGCCGCCTGCGCCGCAGATCAGGGCCGTTTCTGGGAGCTGCGGCAGTTGTTGTTTGCCAATCAGGGCGGGCTGTTCACGCGCCAGTTGCTGGTGCAATTGGCGGCCGGCGCCGGGCTGGATCAGAGCGCGTTTGCCGGGTGCTTCGACGCGCAGCGGCACCGCACTGAAATTCAGCAGCGCAGCGCAAACGCGGTGCGGCTGGGCGTGAAGGGCACGCCCACGCTCTTTCTGGGCGGCGAGAGGTACGAGGGCGCCATGCCCTTCGTGCGCGCTGCCCCGGACGCCGCAGGGACGCCGGGGCTGCAGGCGTTGATCGAGAAGCAGTTGGGAGGCGGCTGATGATGGCGCTGGTGGTGGAGAAGTTCCGGGCCGATGTGCTGCGTGGATGGTCCGTCCTGCTGGCGGCGCCGGGCGCGCTGGATGCACTGTATTTGACCTACGTGAAGGTATCCCACTCCCGGGCCGCGTTCTGTACCACCGGGGGTGGCTGCGACGTGGTAAACAACAGCCCGTATTCCCAGATTTTCGGGGTGCCGGTCGCGTTGTTGGGGTTTGGGGTGTACGCGCTGATGTTGGCGCTGCTGTTGCTGGAAGACCGGGCCGAATTGCTGACGGAATACGGGCCGCTGGCCCTGTTTGGCCTGAGCCTGACCGGGGTGCTGTATTCAGGCTGGTTGACTTACGTGGAATTGCAGATTATCCACGCCATCTGTCCGTACTGTGTGGTTTCGGCGCTGTTGCTGGCCGGATTGTTGTGTCTGAGTTCGGCACGGCTATGGCGACTTAATGCAGTCGCTTGAGGAGGAGGGGATATGCCTCGCATAAGATGTCACTATGAAGATTGTGTGTTTCTGGAGGACCGCTACTGCGGCGCGGCCGCCGTCGAGCTGGACCCGGACCAGGGCTGCCTGACTTACCAATCCGTGAACGAGGTACCGGTTGCCGAGGGTGCGAGCGAGTGGGACGACGACGAGTTTGAGGACGAGTGGGAGGAGGACGAGCCGTTATATGAGGACGGCGACGATCTTGACGAGGACCTCGCCGAGGAGGACGACGATGACTTATAAGCCGGCGGCGGGATTGCCTCCGGCTGCTGCGCAGGGACGGGCCGGCGTTTATTTGCTGTGGGGGAGGCAACAAACGACGGGTGGGGGTGCGCAGGCGCCTCCACCCGTCGTTTGTGACACCGTCCGGCCTGCGCCCGGAAGGCGCACGATCTCAGTTTTTGTGTGGATCGCGGGTCTGTGTGCGCAGCGTGCGGGCCAGCAGATCGTCCTGTTCTCTGCGGCGGCGCGGCCGGCTGGCAGTCCGGCTCTGGCCACCGGCCCGGCCAGAGCTGCCGCGCCCCGCCATTGCCTGGCGTAGCGCGACTTCCATGGCGGTCGGGATGGCCTCGTCCTCTTCTTCGTCTTCGTCGCTCATCTGCATGGTTTCCAGAGCCTTCACGCTCAAGTTGATCTGTCTCTTTTTCAGATCTACGCTGGTCACCACAGCTTCCACTTCGTCGCCGACCTTCACCACGTCGCGTGGCTCGGCCACGTAGCCGGCGGCCAGATCGCGCACCGGGACCAGCGCGGGACGGGCGGCGCCGATGTCCACAAAGGCGCCGAATCTCTCCAGCCGCACGACTTTGCCTTTGACGACCTGCCCCTTCTTGATCTCGTTCCACTCCAGCCCCAGCGGCTCAATCATGGTCAGGTCAATGCGCCCGGCTCTGGAATCCACCTTGCGCACCCAGACGGTGACGGTCTCGCCCTCTTTCACCACGTCTTCCACGCGGTTGACGCGCCCCTCTCGGGTCAGTGCGGAAATGTGAAGCAGACCATCGCGGCCTACCCCAACATCCACAAACGCGCCGAACAGTTCGATCTTCTTGATAGTGCCCTCAAGCTTCATCTTCGGCTTGAGGTCCGCCAGCCGCGCGGGCGCGGCCGGGGTGATGTCTTCACTCACTGTATTTCCTCCGCACTTTCAGTTTGCCTGTCGTTTGTTTCAAAGATAGCGAGCGGCATTATACCTGTCGCAGGAAAGGCTGTCAATTAACCCATGTAGTTGCGCGGTTAGCGAGTCTGCGCAAAAATAGTGTGTGCGGCGGAGCCTGCGCTCCGCCGCACACACTATTTGAACCGGACGTCCGGCAGTCAGGGCGCCGGCCGGCTAGCCCAGTCGCTGAATATGCTGTCGTAACTCGCGTTGCGCGATGCGCGTGCAGCGTTCTCTGATGACCAACTGCATCTCCTTTTCAGTAAGCCGCAGCCGCAAACTTTCGTAGGCGTCTTCCGCGCTGGACCCGTAGCCCAGCTTCTGCTTGCCGTTGGTCATCTCGAACAGATACAGGTGATGGGGATTGCTGAAACTGCTCATGCCTTGATCAACGAATCCTGATACACGCCCGATTTTTCGCGCATGAAGGTCGGCAGGTTGCGGTTCACCTCCCGCTCAAACTTGCCCGCCAGCAGCCTGTTGTAGAAGCGGTAATCAATTCCCCTCACCTTTTCATCGTTGGGGTAACGATGGTAGTTCTCTTTGGACATCAAGCTCTTGCCCTCGGCAATCAATTGGTAGCCCAGCGCCGAGCCGGGGTAGGGGGCGTAATAGGAAATCGAGGGCATCACCCGGCGCATGCGCTTGAGCATGCGGATAGTATCGAAGGCGTCTTCGCGCGTCTCGCCGGGGATACCCAGCATAATGTTTGCCCAGAAGCGCGGGGCTTCGCGCCCCCGGCGGACGAAGTCATCGGCGATGCGGTTCAATAGATCAATGGCAACGTAGTTGTCCTCGGCCGTGCACTCCTTGTTCAGGATCTTCAGCACGCGGTCGCTGCCCGACTCGAAGCCGATGGAGATGGTGTTCCAGTTGGTCTCGCGGATCAGGGCCTCGAACAGGTCCGGCCACTGGCGCACGGTATCGGACCGGGCGGCGGCCCAGTACGGCCAGGGTTTGTGGGCCAGGCGGGGATACTTGTCCACCCACTCGCGCAGCCAGGTCGGCTGCTGAAAGAACATCGAGTCGTGGATCACTACCGAGCCGAGCGGGCCGTAGTGGTCGTCCAGATAGTTGAGTTCCTCGATCACCGCCTCTACCGGCCGACGACCCATGTTGGGGATGAAGGATGACTCGTTGCAAAACACGCACTGCCACGGACACACCCGGCTGGTGAGGATGGTAGCCACCGGCCCGGGACCCCAGCCGCACTCCGGCTCCAGCGGCCAGGGGAAATCCGGCAAGCGCGGGTCGGGCCACAGGGTGCGGTCCATCACCGGCCAATCGGCCATCGAGCGGGCGCCCTCGCCCATCACCATCCGGGGGAAGGCCACCGGGTCCTGGGCCAGTTGCACGATGGTTTTCTCGCCCGGCCCCTGACAGATGCGATCGAAGGCGGCAATCGCTTCCATTTCGTCCGGGGCCACGGTGGCGTGCATGCCGCCAGTGAGCACCAGCCCGCGGGGGTTCACTTTTTTGAAAGTCTGAGCGGCCTTGTAGGCGAAGGGAAAGGTGTAGCTCCTCACGTTCATGATGAGCATGTCGTACCCTTCCAGCCGGCGCGGTAGTTCTCGCCATGAACGCAACGAGCGCAGCGAGAACATGTCGGTCTCCACGCCCTCGCGTCCCAGCATGGTGCGCAGCAGGCCCATGCCGTGATCCTGCCAGCGGTCGTGCGCGCCGGCCGGGCGCACGAACACCCCCAGGTCGCCAATGTCCAGCCACAGCCTTTTCACCCGATGATTGCTCCGTCGCGGCGCGCTACAGCGGCTGCCGGCCCCCAAAGCCGGCGTCCAGCTCGTGCCAGAACTGCACGTCCTCCTCGTCGTAGCGCCAGCACAGGAATACTTCGCGCCCGTCGCGCCTGGAGAGAAAATCCACCAGCCCGGCATTGAGGTCCTTCAGGATCACGCCCATGGCGCGAACCCGCTCAATGCCGCGCTGGATGCGCTCGAATTCCTGCACCATCTCGCCGGCCAGGCGGCTGCCGCCATTCCCGATCGCCTTTTCCAGCACCGGCCAGATTTCCGGCCGGGCCAGCAGGATTCGTTCGCGCGCGGCGAGCATGTCGCTCAGGATGCGACGCAGTTCTGGCAGCGCCGCGTTGGCTTCGCTCGCGGTCCAGTAATGAGCGGGCATAGGCGAGGCGCGCGCCAGCCTGGCGGGGAAGAAAGCCGGTCCCCGGAAGCTGGCGCGCCGCAGGTCGAGAGAATCAGTTGCCGCAGCCGCAGCCGCCGCCCGAGGCGGCTGCCGGGGAGCCGGCAGTCCGGAAGGAGTGGCCGCAGCCGCAGGAGGCCACGGCGTTGGGGTTATCAATCTTGAAGCCGCCGCCCATGATGTTGTCCACGTAATCAACAACGGCGCCTGAGATATATTGCATGGAGGTGGGGTCAATCACCACTCTCACGCCGCCCTGCTCAAAAATCGCGTCGTACTCGCGCGGTTCGCCTTCCAGCGCCATGCCGTACTGCATGCCGGAGCAGCCGCCCCCGGAAACGAATACGCGCAGGGCGTGGTCGGGCAGGTTACGCTCCTTGAGCAGCTTGCCGATGCGGTCGGCGGCCGCGCCGGTCAGTGTGATGGCCGGCTCCTCCTCGAACGGTTGCAGGTCGGGTTTGTCCATGACAGCCATTGGCGTGTACTCCTTGTGAATGACGAGGGTTTGGTGGATTCTAGCAAGAATCGGCAGTGATGTCAATTAGAAAGACGCGCATCTTAGATATTCGCTCAAGCGACCGCTGCGGCCGCGCGGACCAGCAGATAGGCGCAACTCTCGTCGCCCTCGATCACGCGCCCCCGGCGCTCCAACTGGCTGCCCACCAGCGCGCTGACCAGCGATAGGTCCATGCAGCACAGTTCCTGATGGACCCCGGAAACGCCGCGATAGGGGCAGTTGCAGGTGTGGATCAGATAGCCCTCCGGCGTGTGTTCCCAGCGGGCCAGGTAGCCCTGCTCATTCAAATAGCCCACCGCCCGCTCGAGGCGCGCTTCCAGCGGCTGGCCCGCCTCAGGGCGGGGCGTGCCGGCCACCAGCCGGTTCCCCACGCAGTCGAAGAAGGTCAACACCTCCTGCTGGGAGGTGCGGGCCTTGAGTTCGCTGATCAACTGCACGGCCAGGCTGGCGTAGTTGGTGGGGAACATCCCCCACGCTTGTTCGGTGAGGGCATAGGCATATTGCGGGCGCCCCGGCCGCGAATTGTGCATCACCAGCGGGTCGCCCACCAGCCCCTCGCCGCGCAGGATATCCAGGTGGTGGCGCACAGTGACGGTAGTCAGAGTCAACTCCTGGCTCAGCTCCTCGACCGTGGTCGCGCCGCGTTGCCTGAGTATCTCGAGTATCCGTTGTCGTGACGTGTGCATCGCGGCCCCTCCCGCCCTCTCTGACCGCCGCCGCTCGCCGGTCGGGCGGCGGTCTCCTGCGCCGCGGCAGATTCTAGCCCGGGCCGGGTTATTTGTCAAATGGACATCTTTTTAAATCGCTTTGCCTTGACAGCCCTTCCGCGCCAAGTATAATTTGCTCCTGAGAGTGAAAGCCGTCATCACGGACGATTATGGTGTCTATTCTCTAACACAACCAGCCAACTGCTTCGGAGTTTTGAAGAACAGTTGGCTTTTCGTTTTTGGCTGCCAGTCATGGATAACCGCGATCCGGTGTATTGGGATGCCTCCTACGCTGTTGCGCGCCGGCGCAAGGAGGCGCACCCGGCGGTGAATCTGGAGGCGGTCAGCCTGGAAATGATCTATCGCCGGGTGCTGGCGTTGCCGGAATTTGCCGACGACCCGACCCTGGCGAACGACGATTTGCTCGCAGCTATTCTTCAGGAATGGTACGAGGAGGACTTTTCGGTATGACAGAATCTCAGCAAGAACTGGCTAACCCGGCAATCCCGGTGCCGGACGAGCTGGCCGGCGCCGTGACCATCACTACGCTGGACAAACTGTACAATTGGAGCCGTCGCTCCTCCATGTGGCCGATGCTGTTCGGCCTGGCCTGCTGCGCCATTGAGATGATCTGCACTGCCGCCAGCCGTTACGACCTGGCTCGCTTTGGCATGGAGGTGATGCGCCCCAGCCCGCGCCAGTGCGATTTGATGATCGTGGCCGGCACGGTGACCAAAAAGATGGCGCCCTCTATTGTGCGCCTTTACAACCAGATGCCCGAACCCAAGTACGTGTTGGCCATGGGCGCGTGCGCTACCGGCGGCGGACCTTTCAAGGAAGGCTACAACGTGGTGGATGGGATTGATAAGTTCGTCCCGGTGGACGTGTATGTCACGGGCTGCCCGCCCACCCCCCAGGCCCTGCTGAACGGGCTGATCATGCTCCAGAAGAAGATTGACCGGCAGAGCATCAGCGACGTGCCGTGGTACCGCAGGGGCCAGAGCGAATCGATCCCGGTGCCGGTGCTTGGCCCGGATATCATTGACCCGCGCCAGGCGAGCGTCATTCGCCACCTTCGGCAGCTCCGTCTCCCCGGTGGAAGCATAGCACCCACGTGATGCGCAACACCTGTTCCGTGCTGCGTGGCGCGCATTCGGGAAACCTCAACTTATGACTGATCAGACAAACCTTGAAGAGACCACGCTCGACCAACGTTTCCCCGGCGTGGCGACGCCGGACGCCCGCAAGGGCTACGCCGGTTACATGGTCCCTGCCGAGCAATTGGTAGAGGTCGCCACGGCCATCCGAGATGAACTGGGCTACAGCTTTCTCTCCTCGGCCACTGCCGTGGACTACGTTGACGATGGCAAGCTGGAGATGGTCTATCACGCTTATCGCATGAGCGGCGGGCCGGCGCTGGTATTCAAGGCCCAGTGCCCGCGCGACGACGCCGTGCTGCCCTCTTTGATTTCGGTCTGGAAAGGCGCCGATTTCCAGGAGCGGGAGGCGTGGGATCTGTACGGCATCCGCTTCGCCGGCCACCCGGACCTGCGCCGCATCCTGATGTGGGAGGGTTTCCACGGACACCCGATGCGCAAAGACTGGAAGGAGCCGTTCTTCGAGGAGGACGCCAAGCCGTTCGGCAACCGCT
Organism: uncultured Anaerolineales bacterium; assembly: GCA_964478665.1. Classification (GTDB taxonomy): domain Bacteria; phylum Chloroflexota; class Anaerolineae; order Anaerolineales; family CAYZNA01; genus CAYZNA01. The sequence goes on along the minus strand of CAYZNA010000018.1, from coordinate 9,390 downwards.
GGCCAGAGGGCGGCGTGTACCGAATCGAGTCCAGGAATCCTTTCGGCAAGAACGCCCAATATCCGCCGGGCTTCACCGTGGAGGGCTGGACGTCGCAGGAGGACAAGGCCCTGTACGCGGGTCTCGGCGCCGTTGCCGAGGGCAGCAACGGGAAGGGATTGAACACCGATCAAATCGTGGTCAACCTCGGCCCGCAGCATCCCTCCACCCACGGCGTGTTCCGCATGGTGGTCAAACTGGACGGGGAAACCATCCTTGACCTCAAGCCGGTGATGGGCTACTTGCACCGCAACCACGAGAAAATCGGCGAGCGCAACACCTTTATCATGAACATGCCCTACACCGACCGGCTGGACTACATCTCGTCCATGGGCAACAACCTCGGCTACGCGCTGGCGGTGGAAAAGCTGATGAACGTTGCGCCGCCGGAGCGCGCCGAGTACATTCGCGTGCTGATGGTGGAGTTGACCCGCATCGCCAACCACCTGTGGGCGATTGGCTTTCTGCTGAACGACCTGGGCGCGTTCTTCACTCCGGCGCTGTACGCCATCGAGGAGCGCGAGCTGATCCTGGACTTCTTCGAGGCCTCTTCCGGGTCGCGCATGATGTGCAATTACATGCGCTTCGGCGGCGTGGCGCGTGACCTGCCGGAGGGCAGCCTGGAGAGAATCCGCGAGCTGGTCTTCGAGCGCCTGCCGCGCAAGATTGACGACCTTGATCGCTATTTGACCGAGAACGAGATCATTCGTTCGCGTTGCCTGGGCGTGGGGGTGCTGACCGCGGAAGACGCCATCGCCTATTCGGCTGCTGGCCCGGTGCTGCGCGCCAGCGGCGTGCCCTACGACGTGCGCCGCGCCGAGCCGTACAGCATTTACGACCGGCTGGATTTTGACGTGGCGGTGCGCTACAACGGCGATGTGTACGACCGCTACCTGATCCGCATTGACGAAATGCGCCAGAGCCTGCGGATTTTGCAGCAGGTGATTCGCGACATGCCGGGCGGCGAGATTCAGACCGGCAAGCCAGTGTATCAGGTGCGCGTCCCGGCCGGCGAATCCTACGGGCGGGTGGAGAACCCCAAGGGCGAACTGGGGTATTACCTGGTCTCTAACGGCAAGCCCAACCCGTGGCGCTATCACGTCCGCGCCCCATCGTTCATCAACCTGACCGCCCTCGGCGAAATGTGCAAGGGGCACAAGGTGGCCGACTCGGTGGTGATCCTCGGCTCGATTGACATCGTGCTGGGCGAGACCGACCGCTGACCCTCAGGAGACTTCCAGTTATGTACGGACTTGGTATTCTGAAAGGCCTCGGCGTGACTTTGCGCCACTTTGCTGAGACTTATATAGACGACATTAAGTGGCTGGGCCGGCGCTACTTCAACGACGACACGCTGAAAATCCGGCAGGGACCGGATGCGCGCGGCGTGTTCACCGTGCAATACACCGAGGAGAAGCTTCCCGTGCCGGAGGAGTTCCGCTTCTTACCTTTCTTGATCTACGAGGTGGGGCCTGACGGCCAGCCGCAGGACCGTTGTACCTCCTGCGGCATCTGTGCCAAAGTCTGCCCGCCGCAGTGTATCTGGATCGTGCGCACCAATGACCCGAACACCGGCCGGCCGGTCCCGCAGCCGGCCGAGTTCTTTGTTGATACCGACATCTGCATGAACTGCGGGCTGTGCGCCGAGTTCTGCCCGTTCGATGCGATCAAGATGGACCACGATTACGAACTGGCCAGCTACGAGCGCACCACCTCACACATCTACGACAAGGCCAGGCTTTCCAAACCTGTGGAGTATTACGCCAGCATCCGCCCGCTCAACTACGCGCGGGAGGAAGAGGCGCGGCGCGAGAAAGAGGCCAGGAAGGCAGCGAAGGCAGCAGCGCGCGGCTGAGACAGAGGGGAATTGGCATCCTCGGAACATTGACTGTTGTCATGATTCCCTTGCGGGTCAGACAGGGGAGGAAGCTGTAGATGTATCAAAGCGACGCCGAGATGCTGTTTCCTTCGCGTGTGATCCCACACCTGCGCGCCCTGCGCGGCCCGGTCTGGCAGGCGCTGATTGACCGCCTGTCCGGGGCCGGAGAAGGCGATGAAGACGACCTGGCCTTCGGGTTGATGATGATCCGGCTGGACGGCTGCCTGACCTGCCACGCCGACTCTTACCGGGCGATGCGCGGCTGCACCACCTGCGCCCAGCAGACCATTGCCCGCTTCAAGGGCAGCGACGAAGAGTTGCTGCAGCGCTTCGATTGGGCCAGGCGCGACGTGCTGTGTTATCTGGCTGAGGGCCGGGTGGCCGCGGATTGAGCAGAGGGATGGCAGCGAATGTTTGGTAAAGGCAAGAAGAACGGCCTGACCCGCGATGCGGTGCTCCAGGCGCTGGGTGCAGTGCAGGAGCCGGAACTGCATCGCGACCTGGTCTCGCTCAAGATGATCCACGATCTAGAAGTGGAGGGCGGCCGGGTGCGCTTCACCCTGATGCTCACCACGCCAGCCTGCCCGCTGAAAGATGTGATGAAGCGCGACATAGACGCCGCGTTGGGCCGGCTGCCCGGCTTCGAAGCGCTGGAGATCAAATGGGATGCCCGCGTTCCCGCCGATGGACGCAATCGCGGGCTGCTGGACCTGCCCATTAAGAACGCGGTGGCGGTTGCCTCCGGCAAGGGCGGGGTGGGCAAGACCACCGTGGCTGTCAACGTGGCGGTTTCGCTGGCGCAGGCCGGCGCAGCGGTTGGCCTGCTCGACGCCGACATCTACGGCCCCAACGTGCCGATGATGATGGGCCTGACTCGTATGCCGCCTCCGCGCAACGACAAAATGGTCCCCGCTCTGGCCTACGGCGTGCGCGTGATGTCCATCGGTTTTCTGGTCAAAGCGGACCAGCCGCTGATCTGGCGCGGCCCGATGCTGCACTCGGCGATCCGCCAGTTTCTCACCGACGTGTCGTGGGGCGAGCTGGATTACCTGATCATTGACCTGCCGCCCGGCACCGGCGATGCGCAGCTAAGCCTGTGCCAGTCGCTGCCGCTCACCGGCGGCGTGATTGTCACCCTGCCGCAGGCCGTATCCCAGGCGGACGCCCGCCGCGGGCTGGAGATGTTCCGCCAGTTGCAGGTGCAGGTGCTGGGCGTGGTAGAGAACATGAGTTACCTCACCCTGCCGGACGGGACGGAGATGGACCTGTTTGGCCGGGGTGGGGGAGAGGAACTGGCCCGCGCCAGCGGCGTGTCCTTCATCGGCGCCATCCCGATGGACCCGGAGGTGCGCAAGGGCGGCGATGCCGGCGTACCCATCGTGACTGCCTTCCCCGAGTCCGCCGCAGCCCGTGCGTTGGTAGCGGTAGCGCAGGACATCGCCGCGAAAGTCAGCGTGGCTGCGTTGCAACAACAGCAAGACTTCATCCCGATTCAGATGTTGGGCTGAGGGGGTGTCAGGTGAGGAGGTGTCAGGTGTCATGCCAGGCAGGCGCGGTTGTGAAGTGCGGTGAGGGGGGCTGAGATGACACCCCGGGTCATCGGCGTGCGTTTTTCGCGCGTCAGCAAACTCTATCATTTTGACGCCTCGCCGGCGCCGCAAGTGCGGCCCGGCGACCACGTGCTGGTGGAGACCACCCGCGGCCGGCAACTGGGCGAGGTAGTCCAGTTTGTGGAGGCCTGCTCTTCGCCGGGAGGCAGCCGGCCCAGGCCGGTCGAGCGGCTCGCCACGCCGCAGGATCTGGCTTTGCAGGCATACTGGCGCTCCAGAGAGACCGAGGCCACGATCGAGTGCCGGGCGCGCGCGGCCGCGCTCAATCTGCGCGGCGTGAAGATTGTCCGCGCGCTGTACAACTTTGACGGTAGCCTGCTCACCTTCTTGTACAGCGTAGAGGGCGACGAGAGGGCCGATATAAGATCGCTGCCGGGCGATATGCAGGCGGCGTATCCGCGCGCCGTGGTTGAGCTGCGCCAGATCGGCCCGCGCGATGTGGCCAAATTGCTGGGGGGCATGGGCGCCTGCGGGCTGGAAACGCGCTGCTGCTCCATGTTCCTGACTGAGTTCAGCCCCATCTCGATCAAGATGGCCAAGGCCCAGGGCATCTCCCTCAACCCGGAGGAGATTACCGGGATGTGTGGCCGGCTGCGCTGCTGCCTGATCTACGAGTACGAGCAGTACGTGCAGGCGCGCAAGGGCCTGCCCAAACGTGGCAAGAGGACCCTCACCCCGCAGGGCGAGGGCCGCGTGGTGGACGTGTTGCCGCTCAAGGGCACCGTGGTAGTGGACCTCGGCCCCGAGGTCGGGCGCGTGGAGTTTGGCCGCGAGGACTTGCAGCCCAAAGCCGAGCTGGAAGCGCTTGCAAAGAAGGCCCAGGCCCCTTGCGACCGCCACGAGGGCGGCGGCTGCACCTGCGGAAAAGATCGCAAACGCTCCCACTAACCTGACCCGAGGATAACCCCATGATTGATTTCAGCGCCCGCGTGCGGGAGGTAGTCCGCGCCGTTGCCGGCCCGGATGCGCTTGACACCACCGAGCGCACCATGGGCTCCGAGGACATGGCCTTCATGATGGATAGGGGGAAATCGGGGCATGGGGATGCCCCGGCTACGGGCTGTACCCCGGCTACGGGCTGTACCCCGGCTACGGGCTGGCGGCGCGGGCGGGGGGGGGAAATCGGGGCATGGGGATGCCCCGGCTACGGGCTGGCGGCGGGCGGTTGACTTTTACGAGCAAACTTTCTATACTTGTCGCCGAATGGAAGGCAGTGCGCAAATGGTTCCCGATAGAGTTGTCGCCAGACCCAGACCGATCGAGCTGATCACCGGCGAGGCGTTGGCCTGCAGGACGGACCTGGGCCGCAGCGAGCTGGTGGAAGGGAGGATTGTGATGCTCAGTCCGACGAGGCTGCGGCACGGAACGACCGAGAACCTGTTCGGCGAGGTCCTGCGACGGTTCGTGCGGGAGCAGAACGCCGGCGTGGTGGCCGTGGGTGAAGTCGGCATCTACACCCGCCGCGACCCGGATACGGTGCGCGGGGCGGATGTGCTGTTCATGTCGAACGGGCGGCTGGCGCGACTGGGCGAGGCGGCCTATCTGGACGTGGCGCCCGAGCTGGTGGTGGAGGTGCTCTCGCCGGATGACCTGTGGAGCCGGGTGCGCAAGAAGCTGCGCGAGTATTTCGACATCGGCGTGCAGTTGGTGTGGGTGGCTGACCCCGAAGACCGCACGGTGCACGTGTTCCGCTCGCCGACCGAGGTGCAGGTGCTGGCCGAGGGCGATGTGTTGACCGGCGGGGATGTCCTGCCGGGCTTTAGCGCGCCGGTGGCGACGCTGTTCGCCTGAGGCGGGCGCAGCCTCCCTCCCCCTTTTCTGCGACTATTCAGCCTCCCGCAGGTTCAGCAACCCGCGGGAGGTTTTCTATTGAATCGAGAGTTGCGCCTTTGGCAGCGACACTGCCACGTGCTGGGCCAGCACCCGCCCGGTGATGGCGCCGCCGGCAAAGGCGGCGATCAGCAGGCTGAGCGCCTCGATTAGCAGCGCGTTCAGGCTTTCCGGCAGCAGGGGAACGACGGCCTGGAAGCCCAGACGGTGCAGGGCCAGTTCGGCCACGCGGCGGGAGTGACCGGCGGTATGGGGGCTCCCGGCCAGCAGCGCAGCCGGGATCGCCAGCCGGATGGCGGCGCGCCAGCTCTTGAGCGCGGCGCCCAGCGCCCCCCCCAGAATCCAACTGACAATCACAACCAGGGCCGCCAGCAGCAGGTCGGCGCGGGTGTGGGGCGCGAGATCGCTCAGCGCGGCGACGGGGAGCGCCTGCGCCCGGCTCAGCACCCACGGGGCGGCGGCCGCAGCCAGGCCGAAGGCCAGCGCCCCGGCCAGCGCCAGCCGCCGCGCGCGCAGGTAATGGCTGTAGCGCCCCAGCGCCAATCCCCAGATTGCGCCGGCCGGGGTGCAGCAGATCAGCAGGGCGGCGGCCTCCGCGAGGGTCGAATAGCCCTGCAGTGGGCCGCGGGCGGCCGGCAGCAGGCCGGGCAGCACCGTTAGCAGCAGCACGGCCAGCGCCGGCGCTCCGGCCAGGCAGAGCGCGGACACGGCGCCGCCGCTAAAGGTGGCGCGGGTGTAGTCGGTGGTGAGCATGGGAGGGGGGAGGGGGGGGTCAGGTGTCAGGTGTCAGGTGTCAGGTGTCAGGTGGCGGGAGGTGGGGCGGGCGCGGCGCAGCAGCCAGAGGGCGAGGCCGGCGGAGGCCAGGCCGGCGGCAGTGAGGGCCGGCAGGCGCAGGCGTGCGGGGGTGAAGCCGGGGCGGTGGATGGCGCTGAAGCGCTTGTGCGGCGCAAGGTAGGCGCGGGCTACGCGTCCCACGTCGGCCAGGGTGACGCGCTCGATGGCTGTGAAGGCGTTGGGCAGGGGTTGATCCTCGCGGGTGTACAGGGAGATGCTGGCCAGCCAGGAGGCCTGGTCGGCGTTGCCCTCCGAGTTGAGGATCATCCGCCCGCGCAGCGCGGCGCGGGCCTCGTCCAGTTCGGCCTCGGTGAACTGGCCGGCAATGGCATGGGCCAGTTGCCCCTCCACCTCGGCAAGAATTTCCGGGAAGTGGACGCTTTCGGCAGTGGTGTAGATCTCAAAGTAACCCACGTCGGTGTACATGCTGGGGTTTGCGTTCACCCCGTACACCAGCCCGCGCTGGTAACGGATGTCGCGGGTGAGCCGGGTCTCGAGCATCTCGGCCAGCAGGGTTAGCGCCCAGCGGTCGGGGTGGCCGAGGCCGGGGATGGGGGCGCCCAGCAGTATCTGGCCCTGCTCGTTGATGCCGGGGCCGCGCAGCCGCAGGTGAAAATCGCCGGGGCGGTCGGGCGGGGTGACCGGGCGCGCGGGCAGCGGTCCGGGTGGGATGCCGCCGAAGTGGGCGCGGGCGGCGGCCTCCACTGCCTGGGGGGTGACGTCGCCGACCGCTACCACAGTCATGTTGTTGGGCAGGTAGTGGGCGCCGTAAAAGGCCAGCAGGTCGTCGCGGGTGAGGCGGGTGAGGCTGGCGTCTTTGCCAATGGTGGGCAGCAGCAGCGGGGAATCCGGGTACAGCCGGTGGCTGACCGCGCGGAACACCGACCAGCCCCAGCCGCGATCCTCGATCCAATCATAGAGCGCCTCGAAGCGGCCGTACTGGCCCCCTTTTTCGGTGATGATCACCCGGCGCTCCTTCTCGAACTTCTCCGGGGCAAGGGTGGAGCGGAACAGGATTTCGGCCAGCCAGTCCAGCCCGAGGTCGAGGTCGCCGGCCGGCAGGTGCAGCCAGTACACGGTCTCTTCCACCCCGGTGTAGGCGTTGACCTCGCCGCCGCGCCGGCGGATGATCTCGGAGACTTCGTGCTCGGGCCAGCGGGCAGTGCCGGTGAACAGCATGTGCTCGAGGAAGTGGCTGACCCCGTTGTTCTGGCGGGTCTCGTGGCGCGAGCCGACCGGGACTACCAGCCGCAGGGCGACGGTGCCGGTGCCGGGCCGGGCATGGGTCCAGGCGCGGAAGCCGTTGGAGAGGGTGGTGCGGGTGAGGTCGAAGATGTCTTCTGGGGTGGGCATGGGGGTCGGGCGAGTAGTCGAGTAGTCGAGTAGTCACGCGGAGCGGTCAGGTAGTCACGCGGAGCGGTCAGGTAGTCGGGTGGTCGGGTGGGTGGTTGCGCGGAGCGGTCGGGTGATCGGTCGGGGCGGGGTGACCCCGCCCGTACTCGGGTGGCGGGTGGCTCAGGGCGGATGGTAGGTGGCCCCTATTTTACGCTGTAATCGGGCAAGGCGGTGCTCGAGTTCGGCGCGGGTTTTGTCCAGACGCCAGCCTTTCTTCCAATAAGTGAGGGCCAGCAGGCCGGCCACGGTCCATTCGACGGCGCGGCCGTAGGGGTCGCCGGTCTCCCACTCGTGGTACATGGCCAGTTCGACGCAGGGAGCGGGGTCGTCCGGGGCGAGGGCGGCGAGGGATTCCCACAGCGGGACGGCCTGCGCGCGGCGGTTGCCCCGCTTGAGCAGGGCAGCCAGCCGGCCGAGGGCCGCGGCCCGGTCCGGGGTGGGGAGGTCACCGGCGAGGGCGGCGCGGTAGCCGGCCTCCGCGCCGGTCAGGTCGCCGTCGGCCTCGCGCCAGCGGGCCACGGCCAGCGATTCGGCCGGGGAGGCGGCGGCGGCCGCCGGACGGGCGTAGGCCTCCATGAGATGGGCGGCCAGGGTCACCATGGAGAGCACGTCCACGGCGTTGTGGTAGAGCACCCGCAGCATCTCGCGGGCGTCGCCGGTGCGCAGGTAGTCCACGTACATGCCGGGGATGAGGTAGCCGGGCACGTCGTCGTCGCCGCGCAGCACCCCCAGGGCGTGCACCTCCAGCGAGGAGAGGGCGCAGGAGTCGAGCCGGCCGCGCCACAGCCGGCGGGCGGGGAGCAGCAGGTCGAGGTGCGGGCGGTCGCTCAGCCGCTGGCGGCGGCGCAGGGCCAGCACCAGCCGGCTATCCAGCAGCGGCAGGTCGAAGCCGCGCCCGTTGAAGGTGACCAGCCCGTCACAGCCCTCCAGATCGGCCAGCAGCGCGCTGAGCATGGCGCTCTCTTCCGCCGGGTCGCGCAGGAAGTATTGGCGCAGCAGGAAGCCGTCCGGGTCGAACAGCCCCAGCCCCACCAGCAAGGCGAAGGTCCCGGCGCCGCCGGCCAGCCCGGTGGTCTCGATGTCAATAAAGGCCAGCCGGCGCAGGTCGGCGGTTGCGAGGGCCGGGCTGCGGGCGATCCTGGCGGCCGTGGCGGCGGGGTGGCGGAAGAGGTCGTCCAGCCGGCGCGGGCCGTGGGGATGGTCGAGCGGGTAGCGCTCTTCGATGATATAGCATTCGCCGTGGGGGGTGGGGAGTGCCCGACCGGGGGGCAGGGCGTGGAGCGTGGAACGTGGGGCGTCCCACAGGGATGCTTCGCGATGGGGCGTGGGGGGTAGGGGCGACCCGCCGGGTCGCCCGTACAGCGGGGAGGCAGGTGGACGGGAGGCGGGCGGGGGGAGCTGCGAGAGCGGCTTGAGGCCGAGGCGCTGCAGGCGGCGGCGAAGTTCTTCGGGGGTGGGCGGGGCGCTCATGGGCAGGGGAGGCTGAGGTAGTAGGCCAGGCTGGCGCTCTGGCCGTCGGCGGAATCCACGCGGGCGGTGCGGGCGAGGGTGGCCGGGCAACTGGAGGGCACCTCGTAGGGGTTACCGCGCTGGCGCAGGTTCTCGTCGTAGAAGACGAAGGGGGGCGCGCCGCCGCTGAAGATCACGTGTACCGTTACCCACGAGCCGTTGGGGCGGGAGGCGTCGCGGCGTACGCCGCCGGCCTCCACATAATGGATGACCAGCGGCTGGCCGCTCGCCGGGGTGGGGGTGCCGGTCTCGGTGGGGGCCGGGGCAGCGGTGGGGGCGGGGGGCCGGGGCGAC
>CAYZNA010000017.1:17281-21749 GCA_964478665.1 uncultured Anaerolineales bacterium | reverse complement strand
CGCAGCGACCAATACTCGCTGGCCGTCATTCTGTTCCAGTTGGCCACCGGCCGCCGGCCCTACGTCGAGGAGACCACCCAGGCGCTGTTCATGGCGCAGTACAGCCAGCCGGTGCCCTCGGCTCGGGCGCTCAACCCGTCCCTGAGCCTGGCCCTGGACGCCGCCCTGAGCCGCGCGCTGAGCTACAGCCGCGCGCAGCGCTTTGACAGCGTCGGCCAGATGCTGGAGGGCCTCACCGGGCGGATGGCCGTGGCCCCGCCGGTGGTAGAACTGCCCCCCGCGCCGGAGGCAGTCCGGCGGCCGCCGCCGCCCCCGGTCGCGCCGGTGGTGGAGGCGGCCGCCGCGGCCGCCCCGGCGGTGGCTTTCCCGGCGATTCCCATCCCGGCCCGCCCGCCGCGCGTGGCCGCGCCGCCGCAGGTAGCGGTACCGGCCATTCCTCTCCCGGGCCGGCTGCTGGGCCTGCCGCTCCCGCTGGCGGTGGCGCTGGCGGCGGTGGTGGTGATCCCGGCCATTCTGGCCGTGGGCGTGCTGTTGGGCAGCCGGACAGCCACCCGCACCGCCAGCTCGGCCTCCGGCACGCAGATAGCCGTCGCGCAGGTCGAGGCCACCGCCACCGCGCTCTCTGGATTGATTGCCCCCACCCAGACTGCTCTGGCAGCAGCGGCGACCGGCCTCCAGCTCACCGCCAGCCCGGTCCCCGGCCCGACCGACCCGCCGCAGCCCACCCCGACCGCTACCGCGACCCCGCTCCCGGCCCCCACCTCCAGCCCCACCGTTTCCCCCGTTTCGGCCGGCTCCCCCATCCCGGAGGCTACCCTCAGCCCGACCCCCCCCCCCCCCCCCCCCCCCCCCCCCCGCCCCCCCCCCCCCCTCCCCCCCCACCCCCCACCCCCCCCCCCCCCGGCCCCACCCCCACGTTCACCCCGCTGGCAATGCCCACCGGCTCCGAGCGCGCCACCCTTCAGGGCATCGCTATCCAGATTGTGGACCTGACCAATGCCGAGCGCGCAAGGGCTGGCCTGGCCACACTGGTGCGTGAGGTGGACCTGGAGAACATCGGCTTTCAGCGCAGCGACGACATGGCCGCCCGCCACTATTTCAGCCACAACGACCCGGTCAGTGGGGAGGCTGTCATCTTCCCTCTCGCCGATGCAGCCGGCTACAACGGGTCGGTTGGCGAGAACCTGGGGCGCAGCAACGTGGGGCTGGATGATCTGCCCTCCGCCATCTTGCGCGGCTGGATGAACAGCGCCGCCCACCGGGCCAACATTCTGGACCCCACCTTCGCCTTCATTGGCGTTGGCGTGGCCTGGGATGACCAGAGCGGGGTGTGGCTGGTCACGCAGGTGTTCGCCGGGCAGAAACGCTGAGGCCCGGGGTATAATCGGCCCCATGACCAACCAGGAACTGGCCGCCGCTTTCGAGACGGTGGCCGATTTGCTCACCCTCAAAGGGGAATCCGTTTTCAGGATCAATGCTTATCGCCGGGTGGTGCAGACCATCGGCGATCTGGGGCGCGACATCAACGACATCCACCGCGCCGGGGCGTTGCGCGAGCTGCCCGGCGTGGGGCCGGCCATCGCCGACAAAATCGGCGAGCTGCTGGCCACCGGCCGGCTGGAATACCTTGAGAAGCTCAAGGCCGAAATTCCCATCGGGCTGGTGGAGGTGCTCAAAGTGGACGGCGTAGGCCCCAAAAAGGCCCTGCTGTTCTGGCGCGAGTTGGGCGTGACCGGCGTGCCGGAGCTCAAAGCGGCCGCTGAGGCCGGCAAACTGGCCGGCCTGCCCGGCATGGGTGCAAAATCGGAGGCGCGGGTGTTGGCCGGCGTCGCAGCGCTGAGCCGCCGCGCCACCGGCCGGGTTTCGATTGGCCGGGCGTGGCCGGCGGCGCGCGACCTGCTGGCCCGACTGCGGGGCCTGCCGGGGGTGCAGGCAGCGGAGGTGGCCGGCAGCCTGCGCCGCTGGCGGCCCACCATCGGCGATGTGGACCTGCTGGCGGCTGCTTCCGACCCGGTTCCGGTGATGGCGGCCTTTGTGGGCCTGCCTCAGGTCATCCGCGTGCTGGGCCACGGGGAGACCAAATCCAGCGTGGAACTGGCCAACGGCCTGCGCGTGCAACTGTGGGTCCATCCGCCGGAGCGCTTTGGCGCGGCGCTGCAATACGCCACCGGTTCGAAAGAGCACAACGTGCGCCTGCGCGAACTGGCTCTTAAACGCGGCCTGTCGCTCTCCGAGCACGGCCTGACGCGGGAAGACGGGAGCGAAATCCTGTGCGCTACAGAGCCGGAGGTCTACGCTGCGCTCGGGCTGCCCTTTATTGCGCCGGAACTGCGCGAGGACCGGGGCGAGATTCAGGCCGCGCTGGCAGGCGCGCTGCCCCGGCTGCTGGCGCTGGACGAGGTCCGCGCCGATCTGCACAACCACTCCACCTGGAGCGACGGCGCCGAGAGTATCGAGGCCATGGCGCGGGCGGCGCTGGCGCGCGGGCTGCGCGTTCTGGCGATCACCGACCACTCGCAGAGCCTGGGCGTGACCGGCGGCCTCAGCCCAGAAAAGTTGCGCGAGCAACGCGCCGAACTGGACGCCGTGCAAGACAGGCTGGGCGACCGGCTGCTGCTGTTGCAGGGCGCGGAAGTGGAAATCCGGGCCGATGGGGCGCTGGACTACGACGACCGGACCCTGGCCGGGCTGGATATTGTGGTGGCCTCCGTGCACACCTCGTTGCGCCAGGAGCGCGAGCGCATCACCGCCCGGCTGCTGGCGGCGGTGCGCAACCCGCACGTGGACATCATCGGTCACCCCACCGGCCAGCTCATCGGTGAGCGCGAGCCGGCCGACCTCGACATGGAGGCCGTGCTGGCCGCGGCGGCTGAGAGCGGCGTGGCGCTGGAGATCAACGCCAACCCGGCCCGCCTGGACCTGAACGACGGCCTGGCGCGCCGCGCGCTGGAATTGGGCTGCACGCTGAGCATCAACACCGATTCTCACCACGCCGAGCAATTCGCGCTGATGGAATATGGCGTGGCCACCGCCCGTCGCGCCTGGGCCGGCGCCGCGCAAGTGATCAACACGTGGGAACCGGACCGGCTGCGGGCGTGGCTGCGGCGCCGAGAGTGAGATCTTGTCCTCTCCCCGCCGCCCCTCCCTCTTTTCCCTGTGGCTGATCCCGGCGGCGATGCTGTTGGCCGGGCTGGCGCTGGCCGGGGCCTGGGTGCTGCTGATATCCAGTCGCCCGACCGGCCTACCACAGGCGCCCACGGCCACGGCCATCGTCACCGTGCTGCCGCTGCCCTCGGTCACGCCGCCGGGCGCCAGTGCCACCCCGCAGGCCAGCGCGCCGGCGCCCACGCCCGGCGAGGCTCCCCCGCCCACGCCTTCCGGCGCCGCCATTGCAATGGGCAGCCTGGTGCAGGTGGTGGGTACCGGCGTCAATGGGTTGAACCTGCGCGGCGGGCCGGGCCTGTCGCAGCCGGTGAATCTGCTGGCGCTGGACAGCGAGGTGTTTCGGGTGGACGAGGGCCCGCGCGAGGCGGACGGCCTGGTGTGGTGGCGCGTGGTGGATCTGCGGGACCCGGCGCGGGGCGGGTGGGGGGCGGCCAATTTTCTGCAGGTGGTGCAGGGCAATTAGGGTTTCAGACCCTGAGGGTCTTGAAGACCCTCAGGGTCTTGATAGGGGCGGCATTTCCTGCTTGCGCCGAAATCCAGCATGGGCTATTATCATCGGGTCCGGGTGGGGGGGCGGGCCTCCGGGCCGCCTCCCCGTTCCCGGACCGGGCTGCCTCCCGGCGAGGCAACGCTCCCCCCGGGGCCAATCCAGCCCGGCAGGGACCGCCGTGCGGGTCCGCCATTTTCAACAGATCAGACGAAACGGAGAATTGACATGAGCGATCAGAGTGCAGGTCTAACGCAGGACCAGAAGACGTGGGGCATGCTGGTGGAGTTGATTCCGCCGCTGGCAATTGTGGCCCTGCTGATAGAAGACAAGAAGAACGACCCGTTTGTGCGCTACCACTCAGTGCACGCCCTGGCGCTGGCGGTGGTCGGCGTGGTGCTGGGCACGATCACTTTTGGCTGCCTGGGGATTCTCTGGGTAGTGGCGGCCATTTACTACGCCATCCGCGCCTACTCCGGCGAGTGGGTGGTGATGCCCGTACTCACCGACTTTCTAAAAAAGCAGGGCTGGGTCTGAGAGGCCATGTCTTCTCCGGGCCTGCGACCGGCCGGCATTACCGCTGACCGGGGACGTAAGGTGCTGACCGTCCGCTGGAACGACGGGCACACGAGCGAGTACGGTTTCGCCGGGCTGCGCGAGGCCTGCCCGTGCGCCGAGTGTCGCGGCGGCCACGAAAACATGGGCGCCCCGCCCGACCCCAACCTGTTCACCATTCCGCTCGCCCCGCGCAAGTCCGACGTGGTCAACGCGCTGCAGGCGGTGGGCAACTACGCTCTGCAGATCACCTGGGGCGAT
>CAYZNA010000017.1:8174-17271 GCA_964478665.1 uncultured Anaerolineales bacterium | reverse complement strand
AGTACGGCATTTATGCCTGGGAAACCCTGCGCGGCCTGTGCCCGTGCGAGACCTGCCGCGCCGAACGAGACCGCCATGCACAACCGGATGGTTGACCTGTACCCGCTGGCCGAGCGGGCCTACGTGCGTCTGGAGGCCGAGGATCTGCTCTCTCGCTGCCTGAAGGAGGACGACCCGCAGCCGCTGCGCGACCTGATTGACGAGGTGCTGGCCGAGGAGAGGCCAGACCTGGATTTGTTGCGCGGGCTGCTGGCCGATCTGCGCGCTCGCCGCGTGGTGCTGCGCGAGCGGCTGTTCGACACGCGCCGCCAGGTGGTGACTGCCTTCCAGGATGCGTGGGACATTAACCTGGCCGAGTTCGCGCCTCCCCAATCGCTGGACCAGTTCCACCGGCTGTCGCCCGAGGCGCTGTTCGCATGGATCGAGCGCGCCGGCCACCGCCTCGCTGACGAGGATCGTCTGCTACTGTACGATGTCTTTTCCGAGGCGGTGGGCCTGGCCGGGGAACTGACGGTTGACCTGCGCCTGCTGGATGCCCTTGGCCGCTACCTGGGCGACTGGATTGCCGGGCTGGCGGTGCTGGCCGCGCGCACCGCGCCGGTCGCCAGCCCGTATCACTGAGGCGAGTCCTTCCTGAAATCCACAAAGCGATAGCCCACGCCGCGCTCGGTCAGGATGTACTCCGGGTTGGCGGAGTCCTTCTCCAGCTTCTGGCGCAGGTAGTTGATGTACAGGCGCAGATAGTGGGTTTCGTCGCGGTATTCGTAGCCCCAGACCCTGGCCAGCAACTGATCGTGCGCCACTACCCAGCCGGCGTTTTGCACCAGATGGTACAGCAGGCGGAACTCGGTGGGGCGCAGTTTCTCCAGCTTGCCCTCCACCCGCACCGCGCGCCGGTCGAAGTCAATGGTCAGGCGGTCGTCAACCCGCAGCGGCCCCTTCTCAACGGTGGTGGGCGTCTCGGCGCGGCGCAGCACGGCGCGCACACGGCTGACCAGTTCGCGCGGGCTGAAGGGCTTGGTCACGTAGTCGTCGGCGCCCAATTCCAGGCCGCGCACCCGGTCGTCTTCCGCGCCGCGCGCAGTAAGCATGATGACCGGCACGGTAGAGATTTCGCGCAGCAACTTCAGGGTTTCAAAGCCGTCCAGTTCCGGCATCATCACGTCCAGCAGAATCAGGTCAGGCAGCACGTCGCTGTTCTGCTCCAGGGCCTGCTGTCCGTTCTGGGCCTCGAACACTTCGTAGCCGGCGTGCTCAAGGTTCAGGCGCATCAGCCGGATCAGACGTGGCTCGTCGTCCACAATCAGGATGCGGTGAGAGGGTTCGGATTGAGACATGGCCTGCTCTCGCTCGGGCGGCGGTCGCGGTCACTCGCGCACGAAGCTGACGATCTTCTCTTCTTCTTCAGAGGGCAGCAACTCAATGAAGGTGACGCGATTGATGGGCCAGATCACCGACACCACGCCGGGGGCGAGCACGCGCAAGTCCTTGCCGTCGCGTTGGCGCGGGTTGGTGACCAGCAGCGTGGTGGCCTCCGGCGGCGGCAGCGCTTCGATCTCGCCAACCACCGGGTCTTCATTGTGCAGGTGAATTAGAACAGTCAGTGCCATCAATTACTCCCTCGGTGCGTGATCCATCCGCGCGGCCTGATGCAACGAGACAACGGCCTCCAGCTTGCCGAAGGCCAGCAGGTCGCCCTGGCGAAGCGGATAGGCCCGGTGCGGCTCTAACCGGCGACCATTCAGGAAGGTGCCGTTGGCGCTGGCCAGATCGGTGATGGTCAGGCTTTCCAGGTCTTGCTGGATGGTGGCGTGCAGCCGCGAGACGCCCTGCTGGTAGCCGCCATACGGGTTCAGGTCCACCTCCGGCAGCACTGCCTGCGCCCTGTCCACCCGCCCGATGCTGCACATGGCGCCGGACAGCGGCACGCGCACGCTGCTTTTGACCAACACCAGCGTCACTTCCGCAACCGCTTCTGCTCGTTCGTTTCCGGGAGGCTGCTCCGCCGAGGCCGGCGCACCGGCAGAGCGGAAGGTGTGTGTCGCTTGCCCGCCCTCCTGCGGCAAGCGGGCGCCGCACTCCGGGCAGAAGAAGGCGCCGATGTGGCAGGAGGTCTGGCAGGAGGGGCACGCGATCACGGCGCTGGCTCCTTCGGGGAGGGCAGTTGCATCAGCATGCGGGTGCCGTAACGCAGGCGCTTCTGCCCGGCGGGGGAGAGTTCGCCGCCGTCCTCCACGCGCCTGGCCTCCTGCAGCGCTACCTCAGCCAATTCCCTCTGGCCGCTCTGCAACAGGTGGGTGGCCAGGGTCTCCAGCCGCCGGGATGCCAGACCGGTCTTGCCGCGCGCGGCCGTGGCGCGGGCATTCTCCGCCAGGCGGGCCAGGCTGATTCTGCTCAAGGCCTCCAGAATCAGCGCTGGCGGAGCCTCCGGGGGCGCATCTTGCAGAACGGGCAGCGCAAAATCGCGCACCAACTGCTGGCGTGGGCGGTCAGGGCCGACTGGTTCGGCGCTCAGGGTGAGACGGGCCACGGTGTACAGCTTCCGGGCAGTCACCGGCGGCGCCAGAAACTGCAGCAGCGCCAGCAAAGGCCGGCTTCGGATCAGGTTGCCCAGCGGTAGTGGCTGCCGGTCGGGCAGCGGGGCCGCCTCCGGGGAGAGCAAGTAGGCCTCCTGCAGTTGCACGCCCGGGTCCGGGGTCACGGTCAGTTCTACCCGTTGAGCGAACACCTGCCCCAGCTTGCGAACCATTTCCCGCATGAAACTGTTGGCGGCGCGCGGACTCTCCAGAAAGGCAGCCCGCCCGCCGGTGATCCCGGTCAACCGGTCCAGAAAATCATCGTTCCATTCGTGACCCAGGCCCAGCCCACCGATGGTGATGCCATCCTGAACGGCCAGGGCTGCCAGGTTCAGGCAGTCGGCCTCGTCGCCGTAGGTGCGCCCGTCGGTGAGCAACAGCAGGTAGTTGACCAGCGCCGGGCTGAGGTGCTGGTGCAGCTCGGCCAATCCGTAAACCAGCCCCTGCAGACTCTCGGTGCCGCCACTGGCGTTTAGCGTGCTGACGCGGGCGATGGCAAGCGCCCGGTCTCCGCCGCGTTGGGCCGGCGCGACCACCTGCGCCCGGTCGCTGAAGGCCACCACCGAAATGGTATCGCGCTCATCCAGGCCGCGCAAAATGGCGGCCGCGGCGTCTTTCACCTGATCCAGCCGCTCGCCGCGCATGGAGGTGGACCGGTCCAACACCAGGCTCAGATTGAGGGCCGGTTCCGGCAGGTCGGGTGGGACGCTGGCGGTGACTTCCAGCAGCGCGTAGCTGATCTGCGGCTCGTCCAGCGCCAGCAGCGAGCTGCGCGCGGGGGTAAGTTGCATGGCCAGCAAGGCCTCCGGCGCGGCCGGGAGCAGCCAGGCGTCGTATGCTTTGCGGCGGGCCGGGTCGCCGAGCACCTCATACGCTTCGATCAGACGTTGGAACTCCGCCGTCGCCCCCGGCGATGGGTTTACATCCGGGTGAAAGCGCCGGGCGATTTTCCGATAGGCTTGGTGGATGTCTTCGAGGCTGGCCCGGGGTGAGAGGCCCAGCCGGGCATAGTAGTCATCGGGCAGGGACATGAAAGACCCCGGGGCCGGCGGGCAAGCAGACCGGCGCGCCTCTCAGGAGCGGCCGCCGCCGGCTTTCAGCGGAAGCTCTACCAGTATGGCGGCGATGTTATCCACCCCCCCGGCCTGATTGGCGGCCAGCGCCATCCGGTCACAAGCGATCTGCAGGCTGCTGGAGGAACGAATGATCTCGAACAGTTGCCGATCGCTGACTGACCCCCACAGGCCATCGGAGCACAGCAGCAGCCGGCTGCCCCCTGCCAGTGGCGTGGTGCCTATGTCCACCTCCAGCTCCCCGTCCTGCCCGACCGCGCGGATGAGCACGTTGCGATGAGCGTGGGTGGCGGCCTCTTCGCGGGTGATCTGGCCCAGCTCTATCAGGCGCTGTACCAGCGAGTGATCGCGCGTGATGGGTTGCAGGCCGTCTTTCTCTACCAGATAGGCGCGGCTGTCGCCCACGTGGGCCAGCGAGACGCGGTGGCCAAGCACCAGCGCGGCGGTCAGGGTGGTGCCGCTGCCCGGCACCTCCTCGTTGACGGCCCGATTGGCGGCGTGCACGGCAGCTTCCAGGCTGCGCTGCAGGTCGGCGCGCTCCGGTGGGTTGCCGCGCAGTAGCGGCAAGTACACGCTTTCAAGGGTCATGCCGGCCATGGCGCGGATGGCAGTGCCGCTGGCGCGTTCGCCCAGCAGATAGCCGCCCATGCCGTCGGCCACGATGAACAAGCCAAAACCTGGCAGGCTTTCATCGCCGATCAGGTTGCTGGTAAAGACAAACAGGGTGTCTTCGTTGTGGGGGCGGACGCGGCCCACGTCGTAGCTGATGGCAAAGCGGATCTGGGTGGAATGGACCGGCTCCGGCGCGGGGTGCGGGGCGGTGTGCTGGATGGGAATGGTAGCCAGGCTCCCGGCTGCCGGCGGCGGGACGGCGGCCTCGTCCGCCCCGCCCCCTGCCGGGGATCTTCGACGAGCGGGATCTTCGACGGAGGCGGGCACTGCCGGGCCGGGGACGGCCGGCGCCGAGGGTCTTGACCTGCCCAGAAGCCGTTGCCAGAGAGATGTCACAGGTGGTAGTCTCCAATTGGAGGCGGAATGCGCCAGAGCGAGGCCTGCCGGTCAGGGGGCCAGAGCATACAGGTTGTGATCGGTAGAGCCGAGGTAGATGCGGTCGTCGGCAGCCACGGCCGCGCCGGTGATTGGCCCGTCGGTTTCGAACTTCCAGCGCAGCTTGCCGGTCGCCAGGTCGAACGAATACAGGCTTCCGTCTACCGAACCGCAATAGAGCGCGTTGTTGTGCACCAGTGGGGAGGCGTTGACCTGGTCCTCAGTCTGGTATCGCCAGAGTTCTTTGCTGGAGCGCGCCTCGATGGCATAGATAAAGCCGTCGGCCGAGCCGACGTAGAGGGCGCCCTGGTGGTAGGCCGGCGATGAGACTACCGGCTTGCCCAGCCGCTTGCGCCAGACCGGGAAACCAGAGGCGCTCTCCAGCGCGTACACCGTCCAGTCTATGGAACCGAAGAAGACCAGCCCGTCGGCAACCACCGGCGAGCTGGTCACAGCTCGTTTGGCGCCGAAGCGCCATTTGAGCACGCCGCTAAAATCCACACAGAAAAAATCGCCGCTTTCGCAGCCGAAGAAGATGCGCTCCTCAGCAACGAAGGGGGTGGAGCGCACCGGCCCGCTGGCCTCAGCGCGCCACGTGCGGCGGCCGCTGAGGGCGTTGACCGCGTGCACGTACCCGTCGTCTGAGCCGATGAAAATATGGCCTTCCGCCAGGCGAGGTGAGGAGCGTAGCGGGCCGTCTGCGAAGTAGGTCCAGTTGATCCGGCCGCTGCGAGCGTTCACAGCGTGCAAGCGGTTGTCCTCTGAACCAATGTACACCGTGCCGCCCTGAAACACCGGGTGGCCTGGCAGGCCGCCGTCGGTGGGGTATTTCCACAGCAGCTTGCCGGCCTGCGCGTCCAGCGCGTACAGGTTGTTGTCGTAGGAACCGACATACACCACACCCTGGGCCACGACGGGCGCACCGCGGATTTCATCTTCGCAGGCGAAGGACCACAGCGGTTTGACGCCGCCCGGCCGGATGGTGGTCTGCTGGCCGGGGACCAGCCTCACCTTGCCCAGAATGCCGGTAGTGCGGGCCACCTCCAGCAGAGCGCGTTTGAAACTGGTCACGTCGGGGTAACGGTCGCGCAGATCGTATTCCAGCGATTTGAGGATCACCGCTTCCAGTTCCGGGTGCACGCCGGGGTTGACCTTGCGGATGGGCCGGTCCGGGAAGGAGAAGGGCGGCTCCAGACGCGGGTCCTGGCAGGTAAGCAGGTGGTGCAGGGTAGCGCCCAGGGCATAGATATCGGAGGCCGGGCCGTATTCGCCGCGATACTGCTCCGGGGGCGAGTACCCCTCGGTGCCAATCATGGTGCCTTTCTGATTGGCTTGAAAGCCGCGGGCGATGCCGAAATCAATCAGCCGCACATGGCCGAGATCGTCTATCATCACGTTGGAGGGCTTCATGTCGCGAAAGACGATGGGTTGCGGCTGGTGGTTGTGCAAGAATGTCAGCACGTCGCAGAGTTGGACGGCCCAGGAAACCACTTCTACCTCGTCAAGGAAGCCCTCCGCGCCGGTCAGAATGGCTTCCAGATCCTGGCCGCTGATCAATTCCTGCACCAGGTACGAGCGGTTTTCCTCGGTAAAGTAGTCGTAAATGCGTGGGATGGCCGGGTGGCTGAGGGTGGCCAACAGGTTGGCCTCGCGCTCAAAGTTCCGCACAATCATCTCGCGCAGGGCCGGGTCGGCGGCCACGTTGATCATTTCCTTGACCGCCACCAGTTTGGTCACATTGGGAAAGCGCAGGTCGCGCGCTTTGTAGACCGCGCCCATCCCCCCCACGCCCAACACGCCCATGATGGCATAGCGTTCCTGCAGGGTGACGCCCTCGGTCAGGGCCGCATCCCCATGCGCGGCAGGGGTTTCCCAGACTCTTGTAATGCGCGAAGTATCCAGCGCCAGTTTCCTCCAACTTTCCGGGCCTATCAGCCGATCTCTGCCGCAGTCGAAGAGACGCGCAGTGCTGTGGCCCTGGCGATTTACTGATTATAACTGATTGCGGCGCGAGTTCGCAATTCGCGCTCGGCCGGGGGCCACCAGGTAGCGGGGCATGGGGATGCCCCGCCTGCAGGGATGCCCCGCCTGCGGCAGGGTAGCGCGGGCATCCCTATGCCCGCGCGCTGCGGCAGGGTAGCGCGGGCATCCCTATGCCCGCGCGCTGAACCGGCCAAAAAACAGAAATGCACCCCGGTCGGGTGCGGGCGCAGGCTGTGAGCGACGCAGCCGCACCGGTCCGGGAGACTCAAGGCGCGGCGTGCGGGTTTTCCAGGGCGAGGGCAATGGCCTGCAGTTGATTCTCGGCCCACAGTTCGGTCAGGGCTGCAATGACTGCCGGGTCGTAATAAGTGCCGGCCCGCGACACCAGGGCTTCGTAGGCTTGCTGAAATGGCATGCCGGGCCGGTACGCGCGGTTGGAGGTCATGGCATCCAGCGAATCGGCCACCGCCACAATGCGCGCCTCCAGCGGGATCCGGGCGCCGGCCAGCCCGTCGGGGTAGCCGCTGCCATCCCAGCGCTCGTGGTGGTGGCGGATGACCGGAGTGGCCGGGGCAAGGTACGGGATGCCCTGGATCATGGCCTCGCCGGTGATCGGGTGCTGGCGGATGTCGGCCCATTCTTCTGCGGTCAGCGGGCCAGACTTGGTCAGGACGGATTCGCGCACGTGGATTTTGCCAATGTCGTGCAGAATGCCGCCAAAACGCAGCACTTCCATGCGCACGCCGCTCCAGCCCAGGCGATGGGCCAGCGCCAGGGCGTAGGAGGTCACCCGCTCCACGTGACCGCGCGTATAGTGATCGCGGACCTCAATGGCATTCGCCAGGGCGGTCAGGCTGGCCTCGTAGGACTGCTGGAGCTGGACGGTGAACAACTGCCGGGAGCGGGCCAGCCGGGAACGCACGGCGGTGAGCAGCTCGTCATAGCCGAAGGGCTTGACGAGGTAGTCTTCCACGCCCAGTTCCTTGCCCGCCAGGATGTCGCGCTTCTCGCCCAGCGCGGACAGAAAGATGAACGGGATGGTCACCCACTGCGCGTGGTTGCGCACTTCGCGGCAAAACGAATAGCCATCCATGTGCGGCATGGAGATATCGGACAGGATCAGGTCGGCGCGGTTGCGCTGTAGCTGCGCCAGCCCCTCGCGCCCATCGGCAGCAGTGATCACTGCAAATCCGGCGTGCTCCAGAATATCGCGCAGCCCGTCGCGCAGCGCCTGATCGTCCTCCACCAGCAGAATGATCTCTTTATTTCCGCTCCTGAACGTGGCTATGCGTCTCCTCTCACCGTTCTGGCGGGCCAACTGCCGCGGCCAGAGCCTTCCAGCTAATGGTGCTTCCGCCGGGCGCGCCGGCCTCCTGCGCCGGGAGCGATCCGGGAAGGCTGGCGACCCTATTGCGCCCGGCGCGCTTGGCGGCGTACAGCGCCGCGTCGGCGCGATCGAGCAGCGCCTCCAGGTCCGGCAGGTTGGGGCTATCCGGGGCCACGCCCAGGCTGATAGTGACCGCCAGCGGGCCGGCGGTGGTCTGCATCGGCGCGCCTGCGATGCACTGCTGCAGGCGCTCGGCGGCCAACAGGCCGGCCTCCAGTCCGCTCTCGGGCAACAAGATGGAGAATTCCTCGCCGCCGTACCTCCCCAGAATGTCCACCTTCCGCAGGCACTCCTGACAGCGCCGGGCGAGGGTCCGCAGCACCTCATCACCGGCGCCGTGGCCGTGGGTATCGTTGACGCGCTTGAAGTGGTCAATATCCAGCATGATGGCCGTGAGCGGGTGCCGGAAGCGCCGCGAGCGCTGGAACTCTCGCCTGGCCAGCTCGAAGAAGTGGCGGCGGTTGGAAAGGCCGGTCAGGCCGTCAAGGGTAGCCAGCTTCTCCAGGCGGGCGAGGGATTCGCTCAGACGGGTCTCTAGATTCAGAATGCGCTCGCCAATGGCCAGGCGGGCGCGCAACTCGCCGGGGTCAACGGGCTTGCTCAGGTAGTCATCTGCGCCGGAGTCCAGCCCGGCAATTCGGTCGGCGCGGTCGTCGCGGGCGGTGAGTAGAATCAGATAGGTATAACCCGGCGCGCTGGCCGCCCGGATGCGGCCGATCAGCTCCAGTCCGTCCATATCTGGCATGGTCCAATCGGTAACCAGGATGCGCACGAATTCCCGCTGCCAGATTTCCCAGGCCATCCGGCCGTCGCTGGCTTGCAACACCTCGTACCCCGCCCGCTTGAGCAACGTGGAGAGCAGGGTGCGCAGCGTGTTGTCGTCGTCAGCGATCAAGACTCTCATCTCAGCACCTGTCGGGGAGGGAGGGCCCCCGATTGGTGCTATCGGGGGCCTGCGAGCGTGGCAGGCGTGCACGGCCGGTTTCGGCTGCTTCCGGATTCACGTCTTCCGCCCGGTCAGGCGCGCGGCC
>CAYZNA010000017.1:0-8164 GCA_964478665.1 uncultured Anaerolineales bacterium | reverse complement strand
TGGCGTCCTGCAGGTGCAGCAGGGCGGCGTTGGTCAGGCGCTCCGACTGGCTGCGGGCATAGGTGTCGGCGCCGGCCGCTTGCAGCGCGCCGATCAGCGGCGTCAGGTCTTCGTCCGGGGAAGGGGGAAGGGCGCAGCGGCGGGCGAAGTCCGGGGAGTGGGCCATGCCATACACCACCGGCAGGCTCTTCTTGCGGGTCTGCAGATCACTGGCCGCCGATTTCCCGGTCACATCCGGTTCGCCCCAGATGCCAAGCAGGTCATCCTGAATCTGGAAGGCCAGGCCGAGTTGCTGGCCGAAGGCGCGGTAGGCACTCACGGTCCCCGGCGGCGCGCCGGCCAGCAGCGCGCCCACCTCCACCGCGCCGGCCAGCAGTTCAGCGGTCTTGCCGCCGATCATTTCCATGTATTCTGGCACGCTGACCGCGGCGCGCGTCTCGAACTCGATATCGAGATGTTGTCCCTGGGTGATGTGCAGCAGCGACGTGGCGAGCACGCGGGTGACGGCCACCGCCAGCTTCGCGGTTGCGCCCCGTTCCAGCAGGCGCGGGCCGGCCAGCCAGGCCAGGGTGAACAGGGCGTCGCCGGCGTTGATGGCCTGCGCCCGGCCCCAGCGCACCCAGACCGTCTCGCGGCCCCGCCGCACCCGGCTGTTGTCCTGGATGTCGTCGTGGATCAGCGAGAAGTTGTGGATGAGTTCCACGGCGGCGGCGGCCGGCAGCGCGCGGCGGAAGTCGCCGCCGGCGGCCTCGCAGGCCAGCAGGGTGAGCAGCGGGCGCAGGCGCTTGCCAGCGGCAGCCGGTCCGGCGCCCGGACCCTCCCAACCCATGTGATAGGTCAGCATCCGGCGGTATTCCTGCAGGCCGGGGCCGGAGGTCAGGTCAACGATGGCCTGCAACTCGGCTTCGATCAGTGGCAAGAAGCGTTCGACATACTGCCGCAGGTAGGCCATGGGATGCGCTTCCGGGGTCAGGGGACCTCCAGCAGCCGGCCGGTGCGCAATGCCTCGTAGCTGGCGGAACCGGTGGCAAACATCACAATGCGGATCTCGCGGGTGACTTCTTCGATGGTTTGCAGCACGGCCTGCACCGACTGGCTGGCCGCGCGCAGAAAGGGGCCGGCCATGCCGCCCAACGTGGCGCCAAGGGCCAGGCACCTGGCAACGTCCACGCCGTCGCGCAGGCCGCCCGAGGCAATCACAGTGAGCTGCGGCGCGGCCTCGCGCACGTTGCGAATGGCGCGGGCGGTGGGGATGCCCCAGTCCCGGAAGGCTTGCGCGATGCGTCGTTGCGATTCGGTCTGCGCGCGGTGCATTTCTACCTGTGACCATGAGGTACCCCCGGCGCCGGCCACGTCTATGGCGGCCACGCCGGCCCCGGCCAATTGCCGGGCGGCCTGCGGGGAAAAGCCCCAGCCCACTTCTTTGACAATCACCGGCACGCCCTGCGGTCCCAACGCCCGGCACACGGCCTCGATCTTGCCCAGCAGGCCGGCGAAGTGGGTGTCGCCTTCGGGTTGGAGGGCTTCTTGCAGGGCGTTGAGGTGCAAGATCAGGGCGTCGGCGCCGATCATGTCCACCGCGCGCCGGCAGTGGTCCACGCCGTAGCCGTAGTTGAGTTGCACAGCGCCCAGGTTGGCAAACAGCAGAATGTCGGGCGCCACCCGGCGCACCTGAAACGTGGGAGCGAGTTCCGGGCGTTCGAGGGCCACGCGCTGAGAGCCAAGCCCCATGGCAATGCCCCGCGCTTGCGCCGCCTCGGCCAGGGTCAGGTTGATGCGTTGCGCCTGCGTGGTGCCGCCGGTCATGGAGGAAATCAGCAGCGGCGCGCGCAGCCGTTTGCCGAACACGTCTACTTCCAGCGAGACCTGCGCAAGGTCCAGTTCGGGCAGGGCCTGGTGAAGGAAGGCATAACGCTCCAGCCCGTTGGTCAGCGCCGAACGCACGTCCTCTTCCAGGTTGATGCGGATGTGGTCGGCCTTACGGGTGGCTGTCTGCGTAACTTCGGACATAGAGGGGTGTTTCTAACGGGTGATAGGCGGTGCAACTGCCGCAGCCGTGGGGAGTTCTGGGAAGCTCTGCCGGGGGTCATCTTACCAGCCCGGCCAGGCCCTGTCAAACTGCTCCGGCGGCCTGCTTGACAGAATGGCGCGGGGCTGTAGAATGGGGCAATTCCCACATCCAATAGGAGGCACTGTATGGCAGATACATTCAAAGAAGTAAAGGGGATCATTATCGAGTTGCTTGGCTCGGATGCCGGCAAGATCACCATGAATGCCCGCTTCCGCGAGGAGCTGGAAGCCGATTCGTAGGACCTGGTTGAATTGATTATGGCTTTTGAAGAGAAGTTCGGGGGCGAAATCTCCGACGAGGATGCCCAGAGTATCACCACCGTCGGCGAGGCGGTCGGCTACATTGACGAGAAGATGAAAGCAACCGGCTGATCGCCGCGGCTTCGTTGCCCACTTCGCGCGTTCACAGGTAGATATGTGAAGGGAACCCTGGCCTTGACGCCGGGAGTCTGGTCTTTCGTTGCCGGGCAGAGCGGTTGGATTCGGGTGCTCTGCCCGGTTTGATTCTGGCACATCTGACGCGGCCGGTGTGCAAATGACCGGTCAAGTGTGCCCCGGCCTGAGCCGGTGGGCTGCGACTGTTTTGCCAGAAGCTGTTTTGCCAGAAAAGGAGGAACCGCGTATGAAAAGACCAGGTGTGTCTGTGGCGTGGCTGGTGCTGCTTGCGCTGCTGCTGGCTGCTTGCGGCGGGGGTGGCAGGACTGCGGGACCGATCCCGCCTGACGGGGGCGCGCCCGCGGGGCAGAGTGGCGGCGGAGCGGGGAGCGTGAGCACAGCGCCGCCCACCACTGCGGGCGGAGAGGCGCAGCCTGGCCCTGCCACCGCCGCGCCTGCGGAAGGGCGCATTCCAGAAGACGTGCCCATCTATCAGGGCGCCGCGCATTTGCAGGTGGACTCGCGCGGCGCGACCATCACCTATTCGGCGCGCGGCACGTTGCAGGAGCTGTTTGACTTCTATGAGACCGAACTGGAGGCGCGCGGCTGGTCGGCCGTCGGCGGCTCGGATTCGTTGTTTGGCAAGCTGGCGACGGTACTGCGCACCAAAGGCGATGGCCGCATCAGCGTGACCATGAACGGCAACCCGAACACCGACGAGATCTTCGTGCAGATTAACCTGGCCCGCTAGCCGGGGCCGGGAGCGCCGCCCCCAGCTGCCCGGCCAGCCCGGCCAGGCTGCTGCCCGCCAGTAACAGAATCAGCCCGGGGCCGGGGCGGCCCAGATCGGGCAGCAGCGCGGCCAGTTCGGGACGCAGGGCCGCGGCGGTCCGCAGGGTGAAGGCGGCCACGCCCACTCCCAACAGGCCGGCCAGCGCGGACAGGCCCCGGAGGGGCAGGCGGCGCCCCGGCCCGGCAATCAGCCCCATCCCGAGCAGGGAACCCGCCCCCAACAGCGCCTGGGCGCGCGCTTCGGGATCGTCAAACAGGTGCAGGATGGCTGGATAGCCCGGGAAGAGAAAAAGGGCGGCGAGGGCGCTCAGCGCCAGTACCGCCCAGGCCCCGCGCGGCCGGCCGGTCCGGCGCAGTAGCGCACTGACCGCGGCGCCCAGTAGCACGACCCCGGCCAGCGAGGCCAGGATGCTGAGCCGTCCGGCGGCCAGGTCCCCCTGACGCACGGCGGTCAGACGGGTGACCCACTCCGCCAGGTCCAATCCGTTGAAGCGCAGCGCGGCCGGCCGCGCTGCAACCCACGGCAGCCAGAAGCCCAGCAGGGCAACCGCCCAACCGGTGGCCAGGCCGGCGCAGGTCAACCGCCCCGGCAACCACACGCGAGGGGGCGGACGGTCCTCAGCCCTCACGTTGCTGCCCACCGGGGGGCGCTTCTCCCGCTGCTGTCACCGCCTCCAGCAGCGCCGACACCTCCACGTCTTCGCCTTCTTGCGCCTGCAAATACTGGACCATGAACGGCGAGCGGCGCAGGCGCAGCGCCATCAGCGCCACAGCGCGCACGTCGTCCACCGTGGCCTCCGCCCGCCCATCGGCGGCGGCGTGGGCGCGGGCGGCCTCGAACAGGGTGATCTCGGCCCGCAGCGAATCCAGCCGCAGGTCCTGAATCAGGCGCAGGCCGGCGCGGGCGGCAGCTTCGCCCAGTTGCACCTGCGGCAGGGACGCTCGCGCCAGTTCGATCTCCTCGCGGGCGGCGGCGCTGGCCTGCGCGAACTGGGCGATGGTTTTGCGCGCGCTGGTCTGGTAGCTGCGCACGCGGCGGTAGGCTTGCAGGCGCTCGTCCGGGTCGCGCAGCCCGCGCACTACAACGCGCAGCCCAAAGCGGTCCAGAATCTGGGGGCGCAGCGTGCCCTCCTCCGGGTTCATAGAGCCGACCAGCACGACGCGGGCGTGGTAGGTCCCGGCCAGCGCTCCCCGGCGCACGGTGTAGCGTCCCTGAGCGGCAGCGTCGAGAATGGCATCCACGATTTCGTCGGGCAGCAGGTTGACCTCGTCCACATACAGCAGGTTGCGGTCGGCCTGGGCCAGCAGCCCGCGGCTCAGGCGCAGCCGTTCGTGGAGCGCGGCCCGTTCGTTCAGCCCCCCGATCACGTCTTCCAGCCGGGCGTTGAGCGGCAATTCGACCAGCCGCACCGGTTCGAGGGCGGCCAGCGGCTCGCCCTGGCCGTACTTCCGGGCGCAGTCCGGGCAGACTGCCTCCATGCCGCCCTCTTCGACATCTTCCGGCAGGCAGCCGTAAGGGCACAGGCTGCGCGGCGCCAGCGGCAACAGATCGCTCAGCGCGCGCACCGCGGTGGTCTTGCCGGCGCCGCGCGGGCCAATCAGCAGCACACCGCCAACCGCCGGGTTGATCAGCGCCAGCAGCAAGGCCAGCTTCATCTCCGGCTGGCCGACGATGGCCAGAAAGGGAAAGGGCAGCGTCTCCGCCAGGCCGCGCTCTTCGCTAACCTGCGCTTCGATAAAGCGGCGCGAGGAAACCTGGTCCAGCAGCTTCTTCAGAGTGACGGAGTCGGTCATGTACTGTGGCCGGGCGCGATGATGTGCGCTCCACTCATACGGAGGCTCATGTCTCGCGGCATTCGGATAACGCGGGCAGGTATTGCAGGCAGCGCACTCCCAGAATCCTCTTGATAGCCGGGATAGTCGTTGCGTTGTAGTGACCTTCCTCGGTGACGAGGCGCTTCGAGCGGCTGGCGCGGGCCAGCTCCAGAAAGCGATGGTCGCCCGGGTCATGGAACTGCGCGCCGTGTAAGGCATCCTTCTCGGCGCCAGAAAGCCTGTGCGGCCCGGCCGCTGTGCGGATGCGGCTGCCCAACCGGGCAAGCCAGAAGTCTACATAGGTGGCATTGGTCTGCCCGGTAACCGGCACCGGGGGAACCCCCTGCTTGAGATTGATCGCGCCCCTGGCCTGATATTCCTGGGCAACGGCGGCGCTCCACATTAACACACCGCCTGCCTCGATGCAGCTCAGCAGTTCGCGCGTCACACTGCGCCGGGATGCAGGAGGGGGGGCGGACGGTCGTTGCGCCGATTTTGTGGCCGGAGCGTGTGTGTTCCTGGGTGCCAGCGGGCCGTTCGCCACTATCAGGACGTTTGTGTCCAGCGTCCAATCGTTTGCGGTATCAGGCGCAGTAGTCATGGACTGACCTGTTCGACCGCGCTCTCGCTGAGTCTCTCCATTTCCTCCAGATGCTCCGCCGTGCCTCTGAAGCCCTCCGACAGAAAGTCGGGGGGCCACCACGAATACTGTCCGAGCCGGTCCAGCGTGATCGGCCTGATGTGCGATCCTTCCTGATCCGCGTAGCAGTAGAGAACAATCACGTCGTCAGCTTTGAGTTCGCTTCTAGCAACCAGGGTGCCCAGGCGTTTGAGGAAGTATTCGCTGTGAGTCTCGATAATGAACTGCTTATCCTGGCGCAGCAGGTCGGCAAAGAGGCCGGGCAGTTCCAACTGGTGGCGCGCATTGAGATGGATCTCCGGCTGTTCAATCAGCAAAGTGGACTCGGGCGGCGAATACAGACTCTCTACAATGACTGGCAGTATCTGCGAAGCCCCAAAGCCGTAGTCAGCAATGCTCACCTCGTGACTCTGGCCCACGCCTTGAATGGACAGCCGAAAGATGTTGCCCCGGCTGATGCGTGAGAGACCGACGGATTTCGCTATGCCCAGTCTTTGCAGCCAGTTGCTTGTGTGCCCAATCAGCTCAGTTCCCGCCTCGGCGTACAGAACTGAGCCAATCTTCTCTCCCTTCAAACCGAGGTCAGCCGGCCGTTCGCCGGTCGCAACGTAATAGCGTTGCGGGTGTTCCCTGAGCGGCCCCAGATAGTACGTGCTGCGAACAAGCTCCTCGAACTCCAGCACGTAACCTCGCAGCCGGGTCTCGGTCGCAGCAGGCAAGTCGGCGAGGAACGCGGGAGGAAAGCGGTAGAATTTCTCAGGGCCATAGTCGCGCCTGGCCTTGAGTTCACCACCGTTCCACTCAGCGGGGAATTGAGCTTCGTAGGCCGCTTTTTCCTGCCGGGTGAGGGTGATCAGGTCAGTGTGATTGCCTCCTCCGTAAGAAAGCCGCGTGACAGACACCTGGCTTCTGCCTCTGCTCTTGAGCCCTACGCGAATTGACTGTGCTTCTGCGGTCCGGGTTTCCGGTCTGAGTGTTGCCTGGCGCCCGGAAAGTGGAACAGGCTTCCATCGCAAGAACATCTCGATCGGCTGCGTGGCCCTGCCGCCGTAGACGTAATCCTTGTACTGGCCCAGGTCAACGTAGCCCTTCTCACGCTCGATGCTTGTGATCAGTGTGGTGGCGGTGTCGGTGCTCTCCACGGTTTGCTTCAGCATCATTAGAAACTGGAGCAGGGTGCTCTTCCCGCCGCCATTCGGTCCAATCAGCACGGTGTAGGGGCGCAGTTCCTGGATGCCGGTGTCCTGATACCCCTTGAAATTCCTCAGTTGAAATCCGGTCCACATGCTTTCCTCCTTACTGCCGCTTGCCCCGGCGGGCTTCCTGCCGCTGGCGCCCGCGTTCCATGCGCTCGCGCTCCAGCTCGGTCTCGGGGATCAGGGGCGGGACGGGCGTGGGGCGGCCCTGTTCGTCAATGGCAATATACACCAGGTAGGCGGTGTTGGTGTGGGTGACCTGCCCGACGATGGGGTTCTCGGCGGTGACCTCCACCCGCACCTCCATCGAAGTGCGCCCGGCATAGGTCAGTTCGGCGCGCAGGGTGACCAGATCGCCGATGTGCACCGGCTGCTTGAAGGTCATGTTGTCCATAGCCACCGTCACCACCAGTTGGCGGGCGTGACGCATGCTGGCCTGGCCGCCGGCCTCGTCCACCAGTTTCATCAACCAGCCGCCGTGCACGTTGCCGTAGGCGTGGGCGTGCTCCGGCCCCATCACCTGGCTGAGGGTGACGCGCGAGGCGCTGACGGGTCGGGGGGGCAGGGTGTCGGGCATGGCGGGCGGGCAGGTGTCAGGGGGTCAGGTGTCAGGTGTTGGGGGTCAGTCCATGTCCTGGGCGCGCTGGTCAAAGTCGGCGGTGTGCAGTAGTTCCGGCATTTCGTCCAGCACGTCCACCGTGTCGAAGCCGATTTCGGACATCATGGGCGGCAGGGGGAAGGTGGCTGGCAGCCGCGGCCGGCCGGGGTGCGGGGGAGGCGTCACCCGGGCCGGACGGGAGTCGGCCACGCGCTTGCGCAGCACGCGCGGATCGCGGGTGAGCCAGCCCACGTATTCGCCGGTAATGGAGTACACCTGGCCGGAGGCGTCCACCCAGCCAATCCATTCGCCCAGCAGGTTGTGAATGTACCGGCCGTTCAGCACGGCGGCGGTGTCACCGCGGGTGGTGTAGATAGCGCGCAGAAAGGACATGGCGGGCCTCGGGAATGCAGAGATGAGGGGGGATTATAACCGGTTTTGGCCGGCGAAGCGTGCTGAGCGGCGACCACGCCAGACAGAACGGCCCCGTTGTGCTGGATACAACGGGGCCGTCACCGTGAGCGGGCTTTTCTCAGTTCACTCGCCAACGCTGCTCATCGCAGTAGCACTTCTGCATCAAGGCACGACAAACGTCGAGAAGTAGCTCGACAATGTTACAATGTTCCCGTTTTCCGCACCCTGACGCAGGATAATCCGAGGCCCGCGCGGGCCCAGGCA
>CAYZNA010000016.1:14408-21864 GCA_964478665.1 uncultured Anaerolineales bacterium | reverse complement strand
GTGTGGGTAAAGACCAACCCGATGCCGAATTTCCGGGGCGTGCGTTTCACCAACGCGCAAGAAACTCTCTTATGGGCGCAGAAAGTCAAGGGCGCTAGGTACACTTTCAACCACCACGCGATGAAGGCACTCAACGACGATCTCCAGATGCGCTCCGATTGGGAATTGCCGATCTGCTCAGGGAAAGAGAGAATTCGGATAAACGGCGAGAAAGCCCACGCGACTCAGAAGCCCGAAGCCCTGCTCTATCGCGTCATCCTTTCGAGTTCCAATCCCGGCGATGTTGTTCTGGATCCGTTCTTCGGCACGGGCACGACCGGCGCGGTGGCGAAGAAACTGCGTCGCCGTTTCATCGGCATTGAGCGCGACATGAAGTACATAAGGGTGGCCAGAAAACGGGTATCTACGGTGAAGCTAGAGGATATTGAAGAATTCGTTTTTCAAACTACTTCCAAACGTGATCGAGAACGGATACCGTTCGGATCTCTCCTCGAGCAAGGCCTCTTGAACCCAGGCCAAACGTTGTTCTTCGAGGGAAGAGTCAGATCAGCTGCTACAGTACAGGCCGATGGACATATCAAGTATGGTGAAGTTGTGGGATCTATTCACCAAGTCGGACGAGCCATACAAAACGCGCCCTGCAATGGCTGGGAGCACTGGTTCTACGTGGATACTGAGACCGGTGAGATGGAGCTAATCGACCGCCTACGGGAGAAAGTCAGGAAACTCAAAAGCCATAATGCAACGCCCGAGGAGTAGTCGCCCCCGTCCGCTGTGTGTACTTTGCGCGATAGCTGTCAGAAGAAAGGAGGCTTGAGCAAAAGTGCCAGCACGTATATTTACGGTCACCCCCGAATCGTGGGATGAGCACAGACAGGCAGGAATCGCGGCAATCAACGATCCGGCGATTGGCAACGAGGCCAACCCTCATCACATGGCCACCAGAGACAAGGCACTTGCGGAGATTTCGGGGATTCGGGCAGGCGATCGACTCTACTTCTATGTGCAGAGACAGAAAGTAATCATGGGCGGATATGAAGCGACGTGTATGCCTTTCTTTGATAGGGAGCCCTTGTTTCAAGGCGCCCAAGTGGTTGATGCCTCTCTGCCAATCCGGGTCGGATTCAAGCAAGTGCACGACTTCAAGGTTCCTATTAGGATGAGGGACATTTGGGCTTCCCGAGACCGTGGCGACATTTGGACGATACAGCAAGCACGCGGCGATGTTGCAGGGAGGCATGCCTGCGTTTCTATTACGAAACATGAAGCAGACCTGATCGACGAAATGCTGATGGAATTGAACCCATATGCAGCCTTCTCCCAAAGGCCACCAGAATTGCCGGAGTTTAGAAAACTCCTCCCGTATCGGTTTGACAGGGAGGGGAACAAGCGTCCGAACCTACGGTTTGAGGCCACCCTGCAGGCATCGATCTTGGAAGGACTTGCTGAAAGCCGATGGAAAGATATTTTCGGAGACTACGATGACTTCGTTGCCTACGCTCCAACAAGCGAGGGTACCGAAATCGACCTAGTCATAATGAAACATAAGGATAACGGCTCGCCTTTGTGGTTCATGTTACTTGAATTGAAGAAGGCAAGATTCGATTGGCCTCACTTGAAGCAGCTTCTGGACTATGAAACTTGGATGACGGCTGCCCAAGCGGCCGGAAACCCGCGTTCGGTACATATGGTTGCTTGCGGCTATCAATTCAGTGAAGAAGTGGTGGACCATGTCCGCAAAAGGAAATCGCTTCAACAGAAGCCGATAGTTTTGCTACAGTACTCGATTGAAGCGGAGGCAAAAAGCCCGGCCGATCTGAATCTTTCAGTCGTTGATCCGAGCAATCCGACTGATGAATAGGAGCTTGGGATCTGCACGGTTCTTCCATAATTCCGGCCAGAAACTGTGGTTTGGCAGAAAAGGGAACCGTGACCGCCACCGTCCTCGCCAGCGGTCACCTCCGGCGCGACGGCCTCATCGGCTCCATCCATCAGGTAGCCCGCGCCATCCAGAACGCCCCGTGCAACGGCTGGGAACACTGGCACTACCTCGACCTCGAAAGCGGCGAGCGATTGCCGATTGACCGCCTGCGGGACAAAGTGCGCGAAGAGAATGCGCGGACAGCGGATACGTAGAGCGGCGACCTTTGAAATCCCGGCCGGTTTTGCCGGGGCGCCGCGGACTGGTCTCACAATATGGCAGCGCTGTCTCGGCCCCGGCCCGACGGTCTACATCTCCCGCAGTTTGGGATTTGAAATTTGGGATTTGGAGTTTCCCCCATGCCTTCCCTCGACTTTACCGGCAAGTTCTACCTCGGACGCCTCGCCCAACCACCGTACGGGCGGGGTGACCCCGCCCCAACCACCGAACCGCCGTATCTGTACGACCCCGCCGACCTCACCACCCACGCCGTCATCGTGGGCATGACCGGCTCCGGCAAGACCGGCCTGTGCCTGGCCCTGCTGGAAGAGGCCGCCCTGCACGGCTACCCCGCCCTGCTGATTGACCCCAAAGGCGACATCGCCAACCTGCTGCTCCAGTTCCCCGACCTCTCCCCGGCCGACTTCCAGCCCTGGATTGACCCGGACGCCGCCCGGCGCGCCGGCCAGACCGTGGAAGAGGCCGCCGCCGAAACCGCCGCCCGCTGGCGCAGCGGCCTCGCGGAGTGGAACCTCGGCTCGGACAGCCTCCGCGCCCTGCGCGAGGCCGCCGATTTCACCCTGTATACCCCCGGCTCGAGTGCCGGCCGGCCCCTCAGCATTCTGGCCTCGCTCAAGGCGCCGCACGGGCGACCCGGCGGGTCGCCGCACGGGCGACCCGGCGGGTCGCCCCTACCCTGGGAGGAAAATCAGGAAACCCTGCGCGAGCGCATCGCCGCCACCGTCACCGCCCTGTTGGGCCTGGTTGGCCTGACCGAGGCCGACCCGCTCACCTCCCGCGAGCACATCCTGCTGGCCAACCTGTTCGAGCGCGCGTGGTCGGCCGGCCGCGACCTCGACCTGGCCGAACTGATCCTGCAAACCCAGAAACCGCCCTTCGCCCGCCTGGGCGTGTTCGACCTCGAGCAGTTCTTTCCGCAGCGGGAGCGCTTCGCCCTGGCCCTGCGGCTGAACAACATCCTGGCCGCGCCGGCCTTCCAATCGTGGATCAGCGGCGACCCGCTCGACGTGCAATCGCTGCTCTACACCCCGCAGGGCGGCCCGCGCCACGCCGTGATCTACATTGCCCACCTCACCGACGCCGAGCGCATGTTCATCGTCACCCTGCTGCTCTCGGCGCTGGAAACGTGGATGCGCACCCAACCCGGCGCCGCCGGCCTGCGCGCCCTGTGCTACATGGACGAAATCTGCGGCTACCTGCCCCCGGTCGGTGTACCGCCCTCCAAGGAACGGCTGCTGCGGCTGCTCAAAACCGGGCGCGCCTTTGGCCTCGGGCTGCTGCTGGCCACCCAGAACCCGGTAGACCTGGACTACAAAGCCCTCTCCAACGCCGGCACGTGGTTCGTGGGCAAGCTGCAAACCGAGCAGGACCGCAGCCGGCTGCTGGATGGCCTCGCCGCCCGCCTCGACCGGGCTGCCGCCGACCGGCTGATTTCTACCCTCGACCGGCGACTGTTCCTCGCCCACAACGTCCACAGCCCGACCCCGGCCCTCTTCCGCACCCGCTGGACGATGTGCTACCTCGCCGGCCCGCTCACCCGGACCCAACTCAGACCCCTGGCCGCCCTCCCCCCCGCCTCCCCTGCCCCGGAGGCCGCTCCCTCGCCCCACCCGATCCCCGTCCCGGGGGCGCCGGCAGCGGAGGCCTTTTCCCGCACCCGACCGGTGGTCCCGGCCCCGCTGGCCGAATACTTCCTGCCCCACACCCGCACCCTGGCGGAGGCCACGCGGGCCGCCGGGCGCAACGAGGCCCTCCCACAGGCCCGGCTGGTCTACCATCCCGGCCTGCTGGCCCAGGCCCGGGTGCGTTTCTTTGATCGCAAGACCGGCGTGGACGAGGAGCGCCGCTTTGCCGCTCTCGTCCCGGACCCGCAGCGGCGCGGCATCCTGCGCTGGGAAGAGTTCCCCCTCGGGGCATTGGACCCGGCCACGCTGCCGGCCGGGCCGCAGGCCGGCGCCGCCTTTGCCAATCTGGACCCGCTGCTGGCCGACGGCAAGGCCACTGCTGCCCTGCAAAAGGAATTTGTGGACTACCTGTATCGCAGCGCGGCCCTCACGCTGCTCTCCAACCCGGCGCTCAAACTCACTGCTCCGCCGGGCGTGAGCACCGCCGGCTTCAAGCAGCAGTGCGCCGACGCCGCCCGCGAGGCCCGCGATGCCGGGGCCGCGAAGGAAGCCGCCCGCTACGACGCAAAACTCAAGGCCCTGCGCGACAAACTGGCCGCCGAGGAACGCGATCTGGCCGAAAGCGAAGAGGAGCTATCCGCCCGCAAGCGCGAGCAAAACCTGACCGACATGGAGAATGTGCTGGGCTTCTTCGGCGGGCGGCGGCGCTCCCTGCGCCGCGGCCTCTCCACCTCGGCCAGCAAACGCCGCCTGACCGAGAAGGCCCATGCCGGCGTGGGCGAGTCGCGCGCACTGATCGCGCAGCACCGCGAAGACCTCGCGGCCCTCGAGGCAGAAAAGGCGCGGGCCATCCAGGCCATCACTGACAGGTGGGCCGCCACCGTGGAAGAGGTGCGCGAGCTCAGGCTGACCCCGCTCAAAAAGGACATCGCCGTTGAGCTGTTCGGCGTCGCCTGGCAGCCCTTCTGGGTAACCGAACTGGGCGGCAAGACGGTCGAACTGCCGGCCTGAGTCCGCTCGGGGCGAACCGCGCAGCAATCGGGCTTCCCTGCCCTTCCTTCTTCCTTCTTCCTTCTTCCTTCTTCCTGCCCCCATGCGCATCCTCACCGTAGACATCGGCACCGGCACGCAGGACATCTTCCTGTACGACTCCCGGCTGGAACTGGAAAACGGCTTCAAGTTGGTGGCCCCCTCCCCCACCATGATGGTTCACGGCCGCCTGCGGGAGGCCACCCGCCTCGGGAGTCCGGTGCTGCTCACCGGGGTGATTATGGGCGGTGGCCCGAGCCAGTGGGCCACCCACGACCACCTGCGCGCCGGCTACCCGGTGTTCGCCACGCCAGCGGCTGCCCGCTCGTTCAACGACGATCTGGACTACGTGCAGCGCGAGATGGGGATTCAACTGGTCAGCGAGGACGAGGCCGCCCGGCTCTCAGCCGACGGCCTGATTCGGATTGAACTGCGCGACTTTGATTTCGAGGCCATCGCCGGGGCCTTCGCCCGCTTTGGCCTCAGCCTGCGCCCGGACGCGGTGGCGGTGGCGGTCTTCGATCACGGGGACGCCCCGCCCGGCTACTCGGATCGCCAGTTCCGCTTCGACTACCTCGACCGCCGCATCCGCGCCCACAACCGCCTGTCGGCCTTCGCCTTTCCGGCCGGGGAGGCGCCGCCGGAAATGACCCGCCTGCGGGCGGTGGCGGCTTCCGCCGCCGGGGTGGACGCCCCGCTGATGGTGATGGACACCGCCCCCGCCGCGGTGCTGGGCGCCACGCTGGACTTCCGGGTCGGGGCGCGGGAGCGGGTACTGGTCGCCAACGTGGGCAACTTCCACACCCTGGCCTTCCGGCTGGGGCCGGCCGGCATCGAAGGGCTGTTTGAGCATCACACCGGCGAGATCAGCCTGGCCCGGCTGGAGCAACTGCTGCGCCAGTTGGCCGATTCCAGCCTGCAGCATCAAGACGTGTTCGACGACATGGGCCACGGCGCGCTGATCTACGAGCCGCAGCCGCTCTCGCTGGAGGGCGGCGAGTTCGGCGTGGCCGTGACCGGCCCGCGCCGCAACCTGATGCGCGAGAGCGCCCTGCGCCCCTATTTTGCCGTGCCCTACGGCGACATGATGATCGCCGGCTGCTTTGGCCTGTTGCGCGCCCTCGCCGACGTCTACCCCGAGTTCCGCGAGCCGATCCTGGCCTCGTTGAGCGGGCGCAGTTCCGGCGCCGCACCGTGGGAGGCCTGATCAAGGAAAACCAATGAGCTACCATTCCCCCAAACCCAGACCCCGGCGCGTCCGAGAAACCGCTGCCCTGGCGCAATTGCATTTCTTTCCCACACGGCCACCGCAGCAATTGCTCAAATGGGTAGGAAACAAGTACCGTTCTTCCGGCGAGATCGTAGATGCGATGCCTGCCGACTACAGTCGCTACATTGAACCATTCGTCGGCACTGGTGCAGTTCTGGCAACACTCGCTCCCCGCGACGCGCTGGCTGGCGACTTGCTTGAGCCTCTGATTGATTTCTGGGTGTTGGTGCAGAATGAACCTGGACGTTTGACAGAGTACTACGCATCAACCTGGGCCGCCTTCATGAAGGATCCGGCGGGGGTCTATCAGCGCGTCAAAGATTCATATAACGACTCACCGAACGCCGTTGACCTGATGGTCTTATCGAGGACGTGCTATGGAGGAGTGATTCGGTTCACCCGAGAGGGAAAAATGAGCACGCCGCTGGGCCCACACAAGCCCATCTCGCCGGCGGCCTTCGCAAAGCGCCTGGCAGAATGGCGCGTCCGCGTATTACAAACACGTTTCATCCACGCCGATTTTGAGGACACAATGGCCGAAGCGAAAGCAGGTGATCTAATCTACTGTGACCCGCCCTATGTGGATTCGCAGGCCATCCTCTACGGCTCGCAGGCATTCAGCCTGGATCGGCTGTGGAAAGCTATTGAGCGGGGTGTCGCGGCCGGTGCAAGGGTCATGCTGTCAATTGACGGCCACAAGCACTCCAGCAAGGTGCGAATAGACCTGGACCTGCCTGCCGGACTATTCAAGCAAGAAAAACTGCTGAACTGCGGGCGATCCATGCTGCGCCGGTTTCAAAGGAAGGGGGAAAGCCTGGAGGGAGAGGTGGTACATGACCGGTTACTTCTGACCTGGTAAACCGTGAGCGGCGCGGATTATCTAAGCCAGGCGTCAACGATCAACGGCCAGCGTTTCAGCACCTCGCGTCCGAAGAGAACCTCGTCAATCAGGCCCATGTGCAGCAAATCCACAATACGGCAGAGGTAGGACCTCCCTTTCACCCACCAGGTAAAGTAATCATCCACAATCAGGTAGTGCCGGATGTATATGCCCTCGCGCTGTTTCAGTTCCGCCAATTCCATTCCGTCCAGCATGGTTTCGTATACACCGTCTGCAACCCGACTGCCGAACGTGGTCGTCCCGTAGTATTCCTTTACCTCCCAGAGCGCGCTCGGATC
Organism: uncultured Anaerolineales bacterium; assembly: GCA_964478665.1. Lineage (GTDB taxonomy): Bacteria > Chloroflexota > Anaerolineae > Anaerolineales > CAYZNA01 > CAYZNA01. Next base: position 14,600 of record CAYZNA010000016.1, on the reverse strand, counting down.
GGTCGTTGACGGGTAGGCGCCATCCATCCTGCGCGAAAATGCTCGCAGAGGCTTGCCATGACGAGTCGCGACCACAAGTTGGCCCGGGTTGTCATCGAAGGACCTGTCACCCAGCCCAGCCTCGGTCAGCATGTTGACGATGCCTGTCAGATAAGCGTAATGTCGCTTTGCTCCCTTCTGCTTGTTGAGTGG
>CAYZNA010000016.1:1417-14398 GCA_964478665.1 uncultured Anaerolineales bacterium | reverse complement strand
CTCTGAGCTGCTCAAACTCAGCCCGAGCCTGCTCGCGAGTCATCAGGGCTGGTTCAACTATCCGCTCTAATGCTTCTGCTCGGTGGTTCAGATACCCCGACAACAACTGGCGTAATGGAAGAGAGTGCACCGGATCATTCAGGTGGCTTGTGGACAAGCTGCGTGACCGGAGCGAGTCTTCAATCTCCTCGGCCTGATATCGTCGCACAGATTTCGTGCGGCGGTCCGAATACCCGAGGTCTTCCGAAACCAGCTTGACATGTGCCCAGAATTCGGTCGGCAAACCGACAAAGCTTTGCTCTGGTTTCATAGTCTCTCGGCTTCCAGCATCAACTCAGACACCGTGAGATCGAGAGCCAGCGCCAGTTTCTCGATGTTCTCCAGTGAAAGGTTCCGGTTGCCACGCTCAATGTCACTGATATAGGTACGGTGCAGAGCGGCTCGCTCGGCAAGTTCCTCCTGAGACAGCCCCAGCATGACCCTGCGCCGGCGGACTGCCCGACCAAAGCGCTGTTTGATGTTCGGCGATGTTGAGGAGTACATGACTGTGAGTATGCGCACTGTAGACGATAAGTCCACAGACAATGAGTGACATCAAAGCCGGACGGACTGGAGTAAACTTATCTGGGATTGGCTGAGTGTGTGGAGGTGGTATGCGTTCCCGCCGCTTGCTCGCCCTTTTGCTGGCGGTGGATCACAGGTGGAGCGCACCCGGCGGCAGGTGCGGGTATTTGAGGCCCTGTGGGCGGCGGTGAACGAACGCCTGGTGGACCCGACCCTCGGCGGCGTGGACTTGGTCGGCCAGGCGGGCAGCCTGACCTGCGAGTGGACGCCGACCGAATCAGATTACCGCGGCCACCGACAAGGCGATCTTTGCGGCGCTGCAACCGCTGCTCAAATAGGCGGGAAGCCGCCTTGACGCCCAATTAGATGTATACTATATACATCTAGCTGCCGGAGGTGAGACATGGCCGAGAGAATGGTGCGCACGCAGGTATATCTGCCGCGCCGGGTCTACGACGGCTTACAGGCGCGCGCAGAACAGGACCGGGGCACGATGGCAGAGCATATCCGTGCTGCGCTATCGAACTACCTGCTCTGGTATGACGAACTGGATGAGTGGGAACCACTTGACCTCGACAGCCTGTTTGACATTATCGAGAGACCGGGCGGCGCTGGAGTGGAAGATGCCGCAGAAAACCACGACAAGTACATCTACGGCGACCCACACGGTGAGCGCAGCCTGCAAGCCGGGGGCGCTTCCGTGCCCCCCGAGCGCTTCCCGGAACTGGCCGTGAGCGAGCCACCGCCAGCCTATCCAGTTCATGTGAGGATATTTGCAGATACCGCCGGGTGGGTGGCGCTGTTCAACCCGCGCGACAAATACCATTCGCAGGCAAAGCAGGGCCTGCGGGCGGAGGACCGAGCGGGTATCAACTTCGTCACCAGTGACTACGTGTTGGATGAGACCATCACGAATCTGGGATATACTGTCAGCCATGTCACAGCCGTCCGCTTTGCCGACTGGGTGCTGGGTCAGAAGCGCATCGAAGTGGCCCACATCACCGAAGCGCTCTGGAAAGAAGCGCTGGTCATGTTCAAGAGATACGACGACAAGGGCTTCTCGTTTACCGACTGCGTCAGCTTCGTCGTGATGCAGCAACGTGCAATCTACGACGCCTTCACCTTTGACCACCATTTCCGGCAAATGGGCTTTCGCCTCTGGCCCTGAGGAGGCCCCATGTCTGATCGTCTACTTGACCTTGTGCGCGAGCGACCCCTGCTGGCCGATGGCGCCATGGGCACCATGTTGCACGCCCACGGCGCCCCCTTTGACCGCTGCTTCGACGAGCTGAACCTGACCGACCCCGCGGCCGTGGCCGCGATCCACCGCGCATACATCGAGGCCGGGGCGGGACTGATCGAAACCAACACCTTCGGCGCCAACCACTACAAACTTGCCGCGCACGGGCTGGAAAGCCGGGTGGGCGAGATCAACGCGGCCGCGGTGGCCCTGGCGCGCAAGGTCGTGGCAGCCTCCTTCAGGCCGGTGCTGATTGGCGGCAGCGTGGGTCCGCTGGGTGTGCGGCTGGCGCCCTTTGGCCGGGTGCGCCCGGAGCAGGCCTTTGCCGCCTTCAAAGAGCAGATCGCCGCGCTGGCCGGGGCCGGGGTGGACGCCCTGTTCATCGAGACTCAGAGCGACCTGCACGAGGTGCGCGAGGCCGTGCGGGCGGCGCGCGCGGTCAGCCCGGGCGTGCCCGTGGTGGCCACCCTGACCTTCACCCGCGACGACCGCACCCTGCTGGGCGACTCCCCGGCGCGGGCGGCGGCCGAGCTGGCCGCCACTGGCGCCGACCTCATCGGGGTGAATTGCTCCGGCGGCCCGGCGCAGGCGCTGCGCGTGCTGGCCGCCATGAAGGGCGCCGCGCCCCAGATGCGCTTTGCGGTCATGCCCAACGCCGGCTGGCCGGAGCACGTGGGCGGGCGGATCATGTACGCGGCCACGCCGGAGTACTTCGCCGAGTACGCCCGCGCCTTTGTCGAGGCCGGCGCCAGCATTGTGGGCGGCTGTTGCGGCACTACCCCGGCCCACATCGCCGCCATGCGGGCCGCGCTGGACAGCCCCCTGCCGCCGGAGGCCGCCGGCAGGCAGGTGATCAGCCTCAGCGATCGGGAGGACCGGCTGCAGACCTCCGACCGGCCCACCGAACTGGCCGAGAAGCTGGGCGCGGGCAAGTTTGTGATCGGCGTGGAGATGGACCCGCCGCGCGGCTTTTCTACCCACAAGCTACTGGCCGGAGCGCATTTGCTGGCGGAGGCCGGGGCCGATGTGATCAACGTGGCCGACAGCCCGATGGCGCGCATGCGCATGTCCGCCTGGGCGGTGTGCCACCTGATCCAGCGTGAGGTGAAGATCGAGACCGTGCTGCACTTCCCCACTCGCGGGCGCAACCTGCTGCGAGTGCAGGGCGACCTGCTGGCCGCCCACGCGCTGGGGGTGCGCAACCTGTTTGTGGTGATGGGCGACCCCACCGCGGTGGGCGACTACCCGGAGGCCATGGACAATTACGACGTGGTGCCCTCCGGGCTGATCCGGCTGGTGAAGCATAACTTCAACATGGGGGTGGACCTGGGTGGCAGTGACATCGGCGGGGCGACCTCGTTCCTGGCCGGCTGCGCCCTCAATCTGTCGCCCTCCGAACCGGAGCGCGAGGGGCGGGCGCTGCGCAAAAAGCTGGCTGCCGGCGCCGATTTTGCCCTCACCCAACCGGTGTACGACCCGGAGTCGGCGCTGGCCTTCGTGCGTCGCCATGAAGCAGCGCACGGCCCGCTAAGGTTGCCGCTGCTGGTAGGGGTGCTGCCCCTTTTCAGCGCGCGGCACGCCGCCTATCTGCACAACGAGGTGCCGGGCATCAGCATCCCGCCCGAGATGCAGGGCCGCATCGAGGCTGCCGGGGCGGGTGCGCCAGCGGAGGGCGTGCGCATGGCGGTGGAAACCATCCGGGTCTTGCGCCAATGGGTGCAGGGCGTGTACCTCATGCCGCCCTTCGGTCGATACGACCTGGCGGCGGAGATCATCGAGGCGCTGCGCGACCTGAAATAAAACGGGGGCGCCAGGTTGGTATCGGCGCCCCCGCGAGTGTGGCCCGGTTCAGGCCAGCAGGGCCAACAGCCAGGCCAGTCCTGCCGGCAAAGTACCTCCACCGGTGGGGCAAGTACCCAGCCCCAGCGACTCGTAGAATTCGCACGGCGCCATCCACAGGAAGACAGCCACGCCAATGCACACCAGCAACAGCAGGCAGCCGCAGCCGGCCAGCAGGTAGCGCACGCGGTTCGATTTCTTCTCGGGCGGCGGCGCATCCAGCGGGCCAGTGTCCATGCGGGGAGAATAAGCTTCCATCGGGGGAGGCGGTGGGGGTGGGGCCTGGGGGTATGCCGGCGGGGGCGGGGGCGCGCCCGGGGCAGGTCTCATCGTGGTCTGAAAGGCAGGCGCTTCCCCCCCGGCAATCATGGTGGCAGAGGCGTCGAAGGCCGGGGCCTCGAACACCAGCGTGACCGTTTCCCCAAAGCCAACCAGGTCCCCGCTCTTGAGGAGCTGCGGGCCGGTAATCCGATGGCCGTTGACAAACGAGCCGTTGGTGCTGCCCAGGTCCTCCAGCAGGTAGCCCTGGCCCTCGCGGGTCAGGCGCGCATGGTGGCGTGAGATTTCGGCATCGTTGATCACCAGGTCGTTGCCCACGTCCCGGCCCAGTGTAACTACGTCACCGGTCAATTCAAGCACTTTGCCGGGCGTGGGGCCTTTGCGCATGGTCAGTCGAAACGATCCACCATTAGACATAGCAACCCTCCTGAAGCTTGAGTTGAAAATGGTAAGGCAAGTAGGGCAAGTTTGCCCCGTCCCGCGCTCTGCGCTAGCGGGGTCGCGGGAAAACGTGCCCCACACTCGAGAATGGTGCTGAGCAGACCGGTCATCAGGCGGCGAGTGTACTCATTTTGGCGCGGCGTGTCAAATCGGGAGTCGCTCAGGCCGGCGGCCGGCGCACGCGCAGCTTGAGTCCCTGCACGCCGATCACCTCCACCTGCTGGCCGCTCTCCAGCGGCCCGTCCCCGCCCTCCAATTCCGCCGACCACAGCTCCCCGCCCAGGTGCACCATTCCGCCAGGCGCCAGGACAGAGCGGGCCTCGCCAATCTGGCCGATCAGGGCCTCGGACCCCACGACCACCGGCAGGCGCTGAGCGCGGATGGCGAACCCAACCACGGTGATGAACAGGGCAGCGGTTACAATGGAAGTCGCGATCACCGCCGGGATCGAAACGCGGGCGAAGCGCGGGACGCCCGGCGAGTTAAACAGCACCAGCGCGCCGACCACCAGCGAAAGCGTGCCGGCCAGCGCCAGGCCACCGTGGGTGGGCGCTTTGACCTCCAGAATGAAGAGCACAAAAGCCAGCACAATAAACGCCAGCCCGAACCAGTTGACCGGCAGCACGCCCAGCGCGTAAAAAGCCAGCGCCAGGCTGACCACGCCCACAAATCCAGCCACCCAACCGCCGGGGCTGGAAAGCTCGATCAGCAGAGCCTGCGCGCCGATGGTCAAAAGCAGAAAGGCAACGGTGGGGTTGGTGAGAATCTGCAATAGCTCTTCGATCAGGCTCGGGTTCAGGACCTGAATGGCGCTGCTCGCGGTGTGCAGCGTGCGCGACCCGAACGCAGTCTGCACGCTGAAACCGTCGAGTTGTCGCAACAGGTCCGGCACATCTTGCGCGATGAAGTCAATCAGTCCCACCTTCAGCGCCTCGGCTGCTGAGGCCGCCTTCGCCTCTTCAATGGTGGATTCCGCCAGTTGAACGGCCTCCGGCGGGCGATTGGCGGCCAGGGCGCGAACGGTTGCGCGCATGATCTCTTTGACCTTGCGGCTTTCGGTCTGCGTCAGATCCTCACCCTGCCCGCCCACCGGACTGGCGGCGCCGATGGCAGTCTCTGGCGCCATGGCAGCCGCGTGGCCGGCCAGAGTAATCAACGTGCCGGCGCTGCCGGCCATGGCCCCGCGCGGCGCGACAAATACCACTACCGGAACCTCGCTGGCGCGGAACTGTTGAATGATACTCTCCATCGTGCCGAGGCCCCCGCCGGGGGTGTTGAGCTGAACAATCACCACTTCGGCGCCGATGGCTCTGGCCCGCAGCAGGCCGCGCTCAATATACATCACCATCGCCTGAGCTACCGGACCGCTGGCCTGCAGCACCAGCGCCGGCCCGCCGTCCACACCGGCCAGGGTCGGCGCGGCCCGTGCCAGGCTTAGCAGCAACAGCGCCGCTGCCACCAGCAAGCCAGGGACGCTTCGCCGCCCCCGAAATGGTGGTTGGAAACGGCGGAAGGCAAACACCCTGGCGATCATCACTCTGTTCATCTGTCAATCTCCAGCCGGCGCTCCCGCTGATTATAACCCGTTCCGTGTTCCCCGCGCGGGGCGCAAGAGCCTGTAGTGTGCACGCCACCTGCCCTGGCGGGCGGTGCCAGGGAAACATTGGCGCTGTATTCCGCAATTGGGGTGTGGGCAGGGCACCCGCCGGCACACCCCGGTTGCGGGAATCTCCCTGACAACTTTCCTGCGCGAAGAAAGGTCCTCCAGATTGGTGGGAGGGTGGACTTGTCCCCAGAATCACCTATAATTCGTTCGTGCCAACCCCATTCTATCATCTGGCGCTGGCCGAGGAAATGTTGAACAGCCCCCGGCTGCCACGGGCGATCTGCCGCCTGCTAAATGCGGAGCGCCCGGCCTTCTTGCTGGGCAATGTGGCCCCGGACGTGCAGACTCTCTCCGGGCAGGCGCGCGAGTCCACCCATTTCTTTCAGGTTCCGCTCCGGGATCTCCTGCCTGCCCACCGCCGCCTGTTTACCGCGTGGCCGGCACTGGCCCACCCGGATGGGTTGCCGCCGTCGCAGGTGGCCTTTCTCGCCGGCTACATCTGCCACCTGCTGCTGGATCAACTGTGGATCCGCGAAGTATTCCAGCCGGTTTTTGGCCCGCAGGCAAGTTGGGAGGGCTTTGGCGAACGTCTGTACCTGCATAACGTGCTGCGCGTGTACCTGGATCGGTCCCTGCTCCCGCGGCTGCCGGGGAACATTGCCGTCTGCTTGCGCACGGCTGCGCCCGGCGACTGGCTGCCTTTTGTCACCGACCGGCACCTGAGGGCCTGGCGTGACTTTCTGGCCGACCAACTCGAGCCGGGCGCCGAGTCCCGAACTGTGGACGTGTTCGCGCGCCGGATGGGCCGGGAACCGGCCGAATTTGAGGCCCTGCTGGACTCGCCTGCGGAACTGGAGCGGCGGGTGTTTGTCCGCCTGTCGCACGACGCCCTGGATCGCTTCCGCCTGCGAGGCCTGGCCCACAGCCTGCAACTCGTGCACACGTATCTGGACTCCACCTCCTCAGAAGCACCGCTTTCCGAAAGTCGCCATGAAGATCATTGACCAATCCCCTTACCGGAACGCGAACGGCCAGATTACGCTGAAAGAACGGCTGCGGGCCAGCCTGCGCTATGGCTTCGGCTGGTATGGCGAGATGCAGGCCCAGGATATTATCTCGCGCCAGCTCGCCCGGCATTTGCCGGATAGCTACACCCTGTTGCGCAACCTGCCGCTGGAAGGTCTGGACCAGAGTAGCACCATGGTGCTCGTCGGCCCATCGGGGGTGCGCGCGATTCACGCCAACGCTTCGCGCGGCATCTACCGGGTGAAAGAGAATACATGGTCCCGGTTTGACAGCCGCGCGCGCAGGTTCAGGCCCGCCGCGCCCAATGTAATTCGGCGCACCATTGACCTGGCCCATGCGCTGCGTAGTTTTCTGAACCGGCGCGGCCTCAGCCTGCTGGAAGTGGAACCGGTGGTAATGTTCTCCACGCCCGGCCTGCACGTGGACACAGTGCGGTCCCACGCCCGAATTGTGGTCTTCGACGGAATTGAGCACTATGGCAGCGGGCTGCTCAGCAGCCGGGTAGTGCTCGACCGGGGCGATGTTGAGGCCATCACGAACCTGCTGCTGCACCCGGACCGGTCTGCACAGGCGCCGGTGGCTGCCGCCACGCCCGCCCCGGCGAGCCGGGCCGGGGAAGCTGCCTCGCCTTTTGCCCTGGCCGGCGGTTCGGCGCCCGACGATTTCCCCCGCTTTGACGATGATACTCTGGCCAAATACGCCCCCGGTTCGGCGTCCGACCGGCCTGCCCCGTCCCCCACCCGAGCCGCAGGGGAAGACCTCGCCGCCCGCCCGGCGGAAGCCGCGGCTGCGCCCCCCGGCCGCGCCCCACGCCGCAAGCCCGCCCTCTCGCGCCGCCAGGTCACCCTGCTGATCGGGCTGGCAGTGATAAACCTGTGCACGCTGGCAAGCTGTGTCATCCTGCTGCTCTTCCTGCGGTGACCCCCGGGCAGTTTGACCGACTTCAGGGCAAGCCGGTGCAGTCGCCCCGCCAATTTGTGAGGCCGCTTTGCGCGTTTTCATCACCGGAATCAAAGGCCAGTTGGGCCGCGCGCTGCAAGTGCGGCTGCCGCAGGCCACCGGCGCCGACCTACCGGAGGTAGACATCTGTGACGCAGCCAGCATCGCCGCTGCGATCCTGGCCGCCCGGCCGCAAGTAGTGATCCATTGTGCGGCGTACACCGATGTGGACGGCTGCGCGCGCGATCCGGCCCTGGCCTACCGGGTGAACGGCCTCGGCAGCCAGAACGTGGCCCTCGCCGCGCAGCAGGCCGGGGCGGCGCTGATGCAGATCAGCACCAATGAGGTTTTCGATGGCGTCGCCGGCGAGCCGTACTTCGAGTTCGCCGCCACCCATCCCATCAATCCCTACGGCCGCTCCAAACAGGCCGGGGAGTGGTTCGCGACCCATTTGTGCGCCCGGTTTTACGTCGTGCGCACCTCGTGGCTCTTTGCACCGGGCGGGCGCAACTTCGTGCACGCCATCCAGCGCAACGCCCGGGAGCACGGCCGGTTGCGGGTGGTCGCGGACGAGGTGGCCAACCCCACTCACGTGGAAGACCTGGCTGCTGCCATCCTGCAACTGATCCAGACCGGGCAATACGGCATTTACCACCTGACCAACGCCGGTTATTGTTCGCGCTTCGAATTTGCCCGCGAGGTTCTCCGGTTGACCGGCCGCCACGACGTGCCGCTCGAGCCGATCACCCTGGCCGAGTACCCGCGCCCTTCCACGCCCCCGCCCTTTGCCCCGCTGGCCAACAACGCCGCAGCCACGCTCGGCATCACCCTGCGCCCGTGGCAGCAGGCGCTGGCTGACTACCTCACGCATCACGCCTCGCGTGATACGTGAACCATGACACGTGCCCCCCCGCGTTTCGATCATCATCCCCAACTGGAACGGGGCGGCGCACCTGCCGGCCTGCCTGAACGCCCTGCGCGCCCAGACCCTGCGCGACTTTGAGATCATCGTGGCCGACAACGCCTCCACCGATTCCTCGCGCGAACTGCTGGCGCGGGATTACCCGGAAGTGCGCCTGATCGCCCTCGACCGCAACGCCGGTTTCACCGGCGCCTGCAACGCCGGGCTGCGCGCCGCGCGCGGGCAGATTCAGCTTCTGCTCAACAACGACACCGAGGCTCACCCCGATTGGCGGGCAGCGGGGCCGGCGGGCTTTGAGCGCCACCCGCGCGCCGGCATGGTAGCCTCACGCATGCTGCTCTTCGACCGCCGGGATACCTTTCACGCCGCCGGCGACCTGTTCCACACCGACGGCACGCCCGGCAACCGGGGCGTGTGGCAGCAAGATCGGGGTCAGTATGGCGAAGGGCCGGTATTCTCCGCCAACGGCGGGGCAGCGGCCTATCGCCGGGAAATGCTGGCGCAGGTTGGCCTGCTGGACCAGGATTTCTTCTTCTCCTGTGAAGATGTGGACCTGGGCTGGCGCGCCCAACTGGCCGGCTGGAGAGCGGTGTACGCCCCGCGCGCGGTGGTGTATCACAAGCTGGCCGCCACCGGAGGCGGGCCAACGGCCAGCTTTCACGACGGCCGGAATTTCATCTACGTGCTGGTCAAAGATTTGCCGGGGGACCTGTGGCGCAAATACTGGCGTAAAATACTGCGGGCGCAGCTTCGCATTGCCCGGGATGCGTGGCGCGCGTGGCGCGGCGCCGCTGCCCGCGCCCGGCTGCGCGGTCAACTGGCCGGCCTGCTGGGCGCGCCCCGCATGCTCAAAAAGCGTCGCGCCGTGCAGCGCACCCGCCGTGTGTCCATCGAGTACCTCGAGTCGATTCTGACGCCGGTTTCAGGACGCAAAAACCAGGAGGCCGGGGATGCAGGGCATCTCACCTGACGTGCCCATCCTTCTCCACTCCCCACTCCCCACTCCCCACCCCCCACCCCCCCCCCCCACCCCCCCCCCCCCACCCCCCTCCCCCCCCCCCCCCCCCCCACCCTCATCCCCATCCCCCACTCCCCACTCCCCATGTTCCTCTCCCTCATCATCCCGGCCTACAACGAAGAACAGCGCCTGCCGCCCACCCTGAAATCGGTGGACGCCTATCTGGGAAGACAGCCCTTTCTCAGCGAGGTACTTGTGGTGGAAAACGGCAGCCAGGATCTGACCGCCGTGGTCACCGAGGCCTTCGCCGCCGACCACCCCCGCGTGCGGCTGATCCGCGAGACGCACCGGGGCAAGGGGCTGGCGGTGCGCCGGGGCATGCTGGAGGCGCTCGGGGACTACCGCTTCGTTTGCGACGCTGACCTCTCCATGCCCATCGCAGAGGTAGCAAAGTTCCTGCCGCCCCGCGCCGGCCCGTACGACGTAGCCATTGGCTCGCGCGAGGCCCCCGGTTCGCGGCGCTTCAACGAACCGGCCTATCGTCACCTGCAGGGCCGGGTGTTCAGCAACATGGTCAAGCTGTTGGCCCTGCCCGGCTTTGAAGATACCCAGTGCGGTTTCAAGTGCCTGCGCGGCGAGGTGGCCGCCGACCTGTTTCAGAGGATGGTCTTTGACGGCATGAGCTTCGACGTGGAAATGCTGTACCTCGCCCGCAAGCGCGGATACCGCATCCTCGAAGTCCCCATTGACTGGTACTACCGCGCCGAAAGCCGCGTGCACCCGCTGGCCGACCCGCTGCGCATGCTGGTGGACATCTTGCGCATCCGGCGGAATTGGAGGCAGGGCAAATATGCCCCCCAGGAAGAAGGAAGAAGGAAGGAGGAAGAGGGGCACGGCTGAACAGGCACTCCTTCCTTCTTCCTCCTTCCTTCTTCCCGAAAGGCCAGACTTAACCTTTGAGCAGCGATTCCTCGCCGCAGGCCACACCCTCATCGCCGGACTGGACGAGGCCGGGCGGGGAGCGTGGGCCGGGCCGGTCGTGGCCGCCGCGGTCATCTTGCCGCTGGACCGGCCCGACCTGCCCGCCTTGCTGGAGGGAGTGAACGACTCCAAACAACTCTCTCCCTTGCAGCGCGAGGCCGCTTTTGAGCGCATCCGGCGGGTGGCGCTGGCGGTCGGGGTCGGGGGCGCCGGCCCCGGGGAGGTGGACCGGGATGGGCTGATCCAGGCCACCCGCGCTGCCATGCTGCGCGCCCTGGCCGCCCTGCAGTCCGCGCCCCAGGCCCTGCTGCTGGACCATCTCACCCTCCCTACCGTTGTCCTGCCCCAGACCGCCCTCGTCAAGGGCGACGCCCGCTCGTTGAGCATCGCCGCCGCCTCCATCGTGGCCAAGGTCAGCCGGGATCGGGCTATGGCCGCGCTGGAGCGGTTTCACCCCGGCTACGGCTTCGCGGCCCACAAAGGCTACGGCACGCCAGCCCACCGTGCCGCGTTGGCCCGGCTGGGGGTGAGTGAGGTCCACCGGCGCAGTTATCGCCCGGTCGCCGCCTCACTCCGCCCGCCGGACCGGTGAGTAGTACGCGTCGGTCCGGCGCTTACCCTGGTCTGTTGTATAATGCCTCTGATCCGCTCGTGGAACACCGAATATGAAACCCTCTGCGGCCTCCTTCCCCCTCGAAAGCCTCAAGCACTTCCTGCGCGAAGCTCTGCGCGAAACACTGGTGCTGGCCTTCGACCAACTAGAGAGCGAAGAAGATGTTTCGCTCACCGACTTCGCCGCTCTTTTGGAACAAGCGACAGCCGGCGAACCTGCCGAGCCCGTGCAGTCAATGTCGCTCCGCGAACCAATTCTTGTCGCAACCTACCAGACCGCGCGGGTGAAGCAGGTTGGCGACCTTTCTCAGGCCGAACTCTCCCGGTTCATCGCCGCTGTCATCCGCGAGGCCCTCCCCGCCCTGCTGAATGACCCCGACTGGGGGCTGGAACTTCGCGACAATCTGGCCGATTTCCTCGCTCTGGACTCCAGAGGTGACCGGCTCGTCTCACTGGAAGAAATGACATCCCGGCTCGCTGTAGAAAGATGAGGCCCTACCGGGTCGTTTTCGAGACTACTGCTGCCCGGCAACTCGAGAAGCTGGAAAAGCAGCTCGCCCGCCGGATTCTGGCCAGGGTCGTGTGGCTCGCTCAAAACGTCGGGCAATCGCGTCACGAAGCCCTGCGGGGGGAACTGAGCGACGCCTTCAAGCTGCGGGTCGGCCCCTACCGCATACTCTACCGGCTCGATCCCGACGAAAAAATCCTCACCGTTATGCTAATCGGCCATAGGCGCGAGATCTACCGGCGAAGGTAGGCCCCTGGGCCGGGTCGTCGTATATCCGGCTTGCTCGACTCCCGCTGACGCGCCCGCCCCGCTTCCTTCTTCCTTCTTCCTTCTTCCTTCTTCCTTCCGTCCCCCTTGAAAACCGCCCTCGTCCACGACTGGCTCAACCAGATCGGCGGCGCGGAAGACGTGCTGGAAGCCCTCGTCCGCCTCTTCCCCGGCGCGCCCATCTACACCTCCATCTACGCCCCGGAACGCATGCCGCCCGCCTACCGCGCGTGGGACATCCGCACCTCGTTCATGGACCGGCTGCCGCTGGTGCACAGCCACCACCAGCCCTACCTGCCGCTGTACCCGCTGGCCTTCGGGCGCATGGACTTAAGCGGCTACGGCCTGATCCTTTCCAACAAATCCGGCTTTTGCCACGGGGTGCGGACTGGCGGGGCGTTGCACCTCTGCTACTGCCTCACCCCCACCCGCTACGTGTGGGGTTTTGATGACTACGCTGCCCGCGAGGGGCTGGGGCCGGCGGCCCGGCTGGCGTTGCGTCCCCTGCTCGGCGGCCTGCGCCGCTGGGACCGCGCCGCCGCTGCCCGCGTGGATCACTTCATCGCCATCTCCGGCGCGGTTCAGGACCGCATCCGCCGCTTCTACGGGCGTGATTCGGTTGTGATCCATCCCCCGGTGGAGGCCGGCCGCTTCCGTCCCGTGGCCGATCCCGCCCCCCGAATCGAACAGGCCTACCGGCACGCCCGCGAGGTCTATGCCGAGCTCGGCGTCGACGTCGAGGCGGCGTTGGAGCGGCTGGCGCGGGTGCCGGTCTCGCTTCCGTGCTGGCAGGGCGACG